>CAIYSA010000420.1 GCA_903928655.1 uncultured Bacteroidota bacterium | reverse complement strand
CGTTGAATTTGTCATAACAAACCAGTTTTCGCAACTTTCAGGAGCATCTGTTTTTATTTCTTTTGAAGTGATATTTATATAAATTGTTGGATCATTATTTTGAGTTTTATTTATAAATATATCCTCGTATTCTTTTTTATAATCTGCAGTAAAAAAAATATTATGAACTCCTAATTCTTTAAATTCTTTTTTTATTCCCAAATAAAAAACTATAGCGGAACTTGACTTTTCTTGACTCAATGTCTTTAGCGGTTTTTTTATTTCGGGCATTAATTTTTCATAAGTAAATGTAACATCCATATTACTAATTACTATATCCGCATCATATTTTGCTTTGCTGGTAGTTACTCCTTTTACTTTTTTATTTTCAATATTTATTTTTGTTACCGGCTCATTCAATTTAAATTCCACTCCTTTTTTTATTGCTAAATTATAAATAGCATCAATAATTTGAATCATTCCTTTTTCTGGTAAAAATGGCCCAACATTTAATTCCAAATGTTGTATCATATTTAGCATAGCTGGTGCTTTATATGGGTTGCTGCCGTTGTAAGACGCAAATCGATTAAATAATTGTATAGTTTTAGGATTTTTAAAAGTACTTTTGTTTTCTTCATCCATTGTACTATTTAGTTTATACTTTGGAATGTTTAATAATGCTTTTATTAATTTTTTATTTAATAAATGTGTTGGTCTATGTAAAGAAGTTTCAATAAATAATGGAGAAATTGCTTTGTAATTTTCCTCACCTTTTTTTAAATATTTTTTTAAAACATTTCTATCTTCATTTAAATTTTCGGAAAGTTGATTTAATAATGTTTCTTTGTCAGAGGATAAATGAAAGTGTAATCCATCAGGATAAAAATAATTAAATGAATGCGAAAGTTTTTTGTATTTAAATTCAGAAAAATCTTCTCCACATAAATCGTATAATTCTTTAATATATTCTGGCCCAGTAAAAACAGAGGGTCCCATATCAAATCGATAACCATTTACTGTTTTGCTATTTATTTTTCCACCAATAAAATTATTAGCTTCAATCACTGTTACTTTGTATCCGTTACAGGCAAGTCTCACAGCGGCGGCCAATCCAGCAACTCCAGCACCAATTACTATTGCATTTTTGTTCATTGAGTTTAATTATAAATGTAAAATTAATCAATCCAATATACAAATTTCAAAACTACTGCCTTATTTTTTTGTTTAAAATTATCAGATACATAGTTATCCGAATAAACCAAATACAAATCACTCATAGGTTTAAATCTATATTGTAAACGTGCATTAATATTAAAATTGTGTATCTGACTATTATATTGAAGAAAGGTTGTGAAAAACACACTTCTCGAAAATGACAATTCTATTCTTGGCCCAATTAAATCAAGTATTACTTTATTTTTTAAATAAGGCATAATTAATTCATTGTGTGTGTAGCTTAAACCGATGATAACGTAAGGTTGTTTTCTAAAAGCTATTTCTGCATTATAGGATAGTTTTGAACCATTAAAATAACTTCCATATGTACCGCCAATTGTAGCGTTTAATACTCTTCGTTGGTTACTTTTCATTGTCAATACAACTTCACGATAATTATATGCATCTATCTGGAGTGGCGTATTTCCTGAAAACGTAACATCCGTTGGGTAAATTAATTTTGTGTAATAAGTATTATAATCTAATGACAAACCCGCTGTGCTTGTTAAATTAAAGTCATAACCTACTTGCGCTAAAACATCAGTTGTTGTTAAATTACTATTTGCATAATAGTCCATATATAAACTTGGCCCCATTTTATTAATAATCGAATTCTTTGGATAGAAATAGTAATTAATACTCGGCTCCAAACGCCAATAGGTATTTTTTGTTGTAATCCCTTTACTCACATCTGTCTGAATTTGACGAGGTGTAAATCCAGTTTCGGCATTGTAGTTTTTATTCATGTACTCATGATTCCACATTATAGAAATTTTGCGTGTATTGTAACTTAACCAGCTTGCATGCGAATAGGCATCGTTATTGTTTTTGTTAGATAGTGAATGATGGAAGAAAAATTTCCCATTCCATTTATTATCTCCAGTTGCTAAATTATAATCTAATCCTATCACTCTGTTAAAATTAGTGTCGGAATATTTACTAGTATCAAACTGCTGCCGATTTACAAATATCATCGCAATATTCGACCTTTTAAAAACATTGCGTTGTACGGCGCCTACAAAATAATTTTGTGCATACACATCAATATTATTATCTTTTGCTTTCGCAGTTTGAATATCCATAATACCAACACGCCAATTTTTATTTGGTTTACCGCTTAAGCGAGCTCCTGCAATTATTGGAATTGGATTTGTTGTTCCTATACCAATTCGTCTCGAAAAAAACGGACGCATTTGTCTAAATCCAAAACTTGCAAATAAATCACTATTCTCAGTAAAAAATTGTCGCTGTTCGGGAAACAGTAAACTAAAGCGAGTAAGATTTGTAATTTGCCTATCTACATCAACTTGAGAAAAATCTGGATTTACTGTAACATCTAAGTTCATTGAGGAAGATAGAGCAATTTTAGCATCTCCGCCAAAACTTCCTTCATATTTTGTGTCTGTTTTCGCAACAAAATCCTTACTTACTTTTCCAATGGCATAAGGAATTATAGCAATATTTTTACCTGCTTTTTTAGGTGGCGTATCCCAAACTAAATCTCCCGAAAAAGCAAGTGTAGCAATATTAAATTGTCGTGGCACTTTATTCCATGTCGAATTTTCATTTCGTTTTAAATCATTTCTCGCAAAATTAATATTCCAAGTGGTTAAATTTGGTTTGTAGCGTATCGACTTAAAGTGTATTTCCATTTCAACTGTCCAATTTCCTGCATTTCTTTTTACTTCAGTATGCCATTTATTATCCCAGTTTGTAGTTACACCTTGCCCACCACCATTCGAAATTAGGCCTTCTCGTTGCACACCATAAGGGTTTACTCCAAAACTAAAGCCATTTTGTTTGTCCGAAAACGGATCAATAGTTACAACAAATGCGTCACTTACTGGATAAGAAAAATCTCTCTTTAAGGACTGTATGATATAGTTTCCTGGCAACGAATCATAGCAAATTGCAGCTATAAAAATAGACTTATCAGTGTAAGTTATAAAAACTTCAGTCTTTGATTTTGCTAAGCATGTATCATAAGGAAAATTTTGCCAAAAATTAGTTGATAGCTCACACTTCTTCCAAACAGGCTCATCCAAAACGCCATCTATTATGATTTTATCCTCATTTTTTTTGATGAATATCTTCCTCTCTTCTTGAGAGAAATAAGAAACGCTATTGATTAGCAAAAATAATATAAATAATTTTTTCAAACGGGTGTAAATTTATAAATCTATTTTGTTTTTTCTGTATTCCACTAAATTCCTTTTTTAAAATAATGTGCAAAAGATTTAGGTTTTAGTTTGTTTGTTACTTTCATATGACCAGAGAAATTTTAAATAATTAT
>CAIYSA010000419.1 GCA_903928655.1 uncultured Bacteroidota bacterium | reverse complement strand
TTATTATTTTTGAATAATTTTAAGTGTTGCCTCGCCAATTACTTTAACATAATAAAAAAATCACAATAATTTAACTTATGGAAACTTGCAGAACAAAAATAGTTTCCGTAGTTTTGATTCCGAAAAAATGGAACCACAAGAGAAAATATTAAAAACGTCATTAGAGCTATTTTTTAAATACGGAATTAAGCGTGTTACCATGGATGATATTGCTAAGGAACTTGGGATGTCAAAAAAAACAATTTATCATTATTACAAAGAAAAAGATGATTTAGTTGATCAGCTCTGTCAAATCGAAATGGTTAAGCATGAAAGTCAATTTAACGAAATCGCCAATTTAGCTAAGGACCCGATTCATGAAATTATGCTAATTTCATTAAGAATGAGTGATATGATGCAGAATATTAACCCTGTTTTCTTTCTAGACTTGCAAAAATTTCATCCTAATGCTTTTACCCAATTTCAAAAATTTAAAGAGGATTGTGCTTTTAAAGATATTCTCAGAAACGTAAGAGAAGGGAAAAAATCTGGGATTTATCGTGCTGATATTAATGAAGAATTTGCTGCCAGACATAGATTAGCTCAAATTGATATGCTCATGTTTGGTAATTATTTTTCGTTTGAAAAAATAAGTTTTACAAAATCGCATGAACTATTACTAGATATTTTTGTTTACGGCATTTGTACAGTAAAAGGTCATAAACTCATTAATAATTATAAAAAAATAAAAGAAGAAGAATAAATATGAATACTGATAGAATGAAAAAATATGCAATTGGTTTTTCAATGACCCTAAGTGTATTAACTGTAAATGGCCAACAAGCAGCTTCAACAAACTATAGTTTGCAACAAGCTATTGATTATGCTTATAAAAATAGTCCGAATTACCTAAATGCTGAAAGCGATGTATTGATGGCGAAATATAAGCGCAAGGAAGTAATTGGCATTGCAATGCCACAAATAAGTACAAGCGTAGATTTTAAGGATTTCTTAGAAATTCCAACATCTCTTTTACCAGGGCAAATATTTGGAGGTCTTCCAGGCACATTTATTCCTGTAAAATTTGGCACAAAATACCAAGCATCTGCAGGTGCATCAGCATCATTATTAGTGTTCAGTGCTGACTATTTGATTGGTTTAAAAGCAACTAAAGAATACATTAGTTTAATGAATATAAATGTAACAAGAACTAAAACTGAAACGGTTAGTTCTGTTTCAAAAGCCTATTACAGCGTATTAGTAAATAAAGAACGTATTAAACTACTTGATGCCAACATTACTAAACTTGAAAAATTATTAAATGACACTAAAGCATTTAATAAACAAGGATTTGTGGAGCAAATTGATGTTGATAGATTAGAAGTTGCATTCAATAATTTAACAACTGAGAAACAAAAAATTGAACGACTTGTTAGTTTAAGTGAAAATCTATTAAAATTTCAAATGGGGTATACAGGGAAAGAAAATTTCATTTTAACTGATTCGTTAACCATTAGTGAAAATGTTGAACCAATTGATGTTCTAAAATATGATGTTTCTAAACGAAGCGAATATCAAATGCTAGAAACGCAACAACGTTTAAATGCTATCAATTTAAAACGCATGCAATTCGGATACTTGCCATCTCTCATCGCCTATGGAAGTATGTCGTATTCAGGCCAAAGAAATCAATTTGATTTTTTTGATAGAACAAAAGCTTGGTTTCCTACAGCATTAATTGGTGGAACTCTTTCATTAAATTTATTTGATGGCTTGCAAAGACATTATAAAATCCAACAAGTAAAAATTGATTATAAAAAAGGAGATAACAATTTGAAAAATTTGCAATTGGCAATTGAATTAGAAACAGCATCTGCATTTGTAAATTATAATAATGCAACTTCTTCCCTTCAAATTCAAAAACGTAATTTGAATTTGGCTAAGAACATATATACTGTTTCGCAAAAAAAATACGAACAAGGGGTAGGAAGTAATTTAGAAGTTATTAATGCTCAAGCATCTTTAAAGGAATCAGAAACTAATTACTTCAATGCTATTTACGATATGTTAGTATATAAAATAGATTATCAAAAAGCAACAGGAACGTTAGTTAAATAAATTCTCAATAAAAAAACAAGAACATATATTAAAATCAAAACAATAAACATGAAAAAAATCATCCTACCAATATTTAGCTCCTTATTAATATTATCAGCCTGCGGTAAAAAAGCAGAAAGTCTTTCTGAATTAAAAGCCAAGCAGGCAGAATTAAAAACTCAATTATCAGAGATCACAACTCAAATTACAAAGTTAGAAGGCGATTCTTCAAAAAAGTTTGCGCTTGTAGTTGCTAATGCAATAACTCCACAAATATTTAAAACCTATATAAATGTGCAAGGTAGAGTTGATGCTGAAGAAAGTGTTTCTCTTGCAGCTGAAATGCCAGGAACAATTACGAAAATAAATGTGAAGCCAGGTGATGCAGTTTCTAAAGGACAGGTTTTAGCGGAAACTGATGCACGTGCTTTACAACAATCAATTTCTGATTTACAAACAAATACCGAATTTGTAAATCAATTATTTGAAAAACAAAAAGCATTATGGGATCAAAAAATTGGTACAGAAATTCAATTTCTTCAAGCTAAAACTCAAAAAGAAAGTATGGAGAAAAAAATGGCAACATTGCAAGAACAAGTTCGCATGACGAAAATCATTTCACCTATAAACGGAACTATTGATGCTATTGATATTAAATTAGGACAACTAACAGCCCCAGGAATGCCAGCTATTAGAGTTATTAATTTCAATAACCTAAAAATAAAAGCTGATTTATCTGAAAGTTATTCTAACAAAGTTCATAAAGGAAATGAAGTTGTCGTTAAATTCCCCGACTCAAATGATAGTTTAACATCAACCATAAATTATGCTTCCAGATCTATTAGTCCATTAAACAGAACATTTGGAGTAGAAATTTTATTAGATGATAAAAAAGAATTTCATCCAAATCAAATTGCAATCTTAAGTATTAATGATTATAAATCAGAAAAGCCAGTAATTACTATTCCTTTAAATTATATTCAAAAAGATTTAAAGGGCGAACTTTTTGTTTTAGTTGCTGATGGAAAAAAAGCTGCTAAACGTTCAATAATATTAGGCAGAGAATATAATGGAGTTGCTGAAATAAAAAATGGATTATCCGAAACTGATTTGTTAATTACTTCAGGTTATGATGGATTAAACGAAGGCGATTTAATTGAAGTAAAAAAATAATTTTCAGATATTCTCAATAAAAACACATTAACCATTCAATATGAATTTTAAACAATTTAAACCTAGTAGTTGGGCCATAGATAATAAAACAGCAATTTACATTAGCGTTTTCATTATTTCATTAATGGGCATTAGATCATACAACAGTTTACCAAAAGAAAGCTTCCCTGATATTGTTGTGCCTAAATTTTTTATTAGTACTGTATATGCAGGTAATTCCCCTAGCAACATCGAAAATACAATCACAAAACATTTAGAGAAAAAATTAAAATCAATTCCAGGAGTAAAAAAACTATCAAGTAATTCGATGCAAGATGTTTCATTAATTACTGTTGAGTTTAATACAAGTATATCAATTGATAAGGCGCGGCAATCTATAAAAGACAAAGTTGATGAAGCAAAATCTGATTTACCAGCAGGTTTAACTCGTCAGCCTTTTGTAAAAGAATTGGCATTTTCTGAATTACCTATTATGTATATCAACATCGCTGGCGATATGGATTTGCAGAAACTAAAAGTATATGCAGAAGATTTAAAAGACAAAATAGAAGGCTTAAAAGAAATTACAGAAGTTAAAATGGTTGGAGCACCTGACAGAGAAATACAGGTAAACCTTGATATGTATAAAATGCAAGCCATGCAATTAACAATGGGGGATTTAGAACGCGCTATTGGTTCTGAAAATGTTAGTATAAGTGGCGGACAAATACCAATGGATGGAACTAAAAGAACCATAAGTATTAAAAATGAATTTAAAACGATTAACGAATTAAAAAATTTAGTAATTGGTTCTCAAGCAGGCGCACGTTTATATTTAAAAGACTTTGCTCAAGTTTTAGATACTGTAAGCGAAACTCAAAGCTACGCCCGTTTGGGTGGTAAAAACGTGATTACATTAAACGTTATTAAACGTGCTGGCGAAAATTTAATTTCAGCTTCTGATAAAATTAAAGAAAGTATTAAAGAATTAAAAGCAACGGAATTTCCAAAAAATATTGATGTGAAAATTACAGCTGATCAATCTGATAAAACAAAATTGACCTTACATGATTTGATTAACACCATTATTATAGGATTTATTTTAGTAACATTAATCTTAATGTTTTTTATGGGCGTTACAAACGCTTTATTCGTGGCACTTTCAGTTCCATTATCCATGTTTATAGCCTTTATGTTTATGCCAACTATTGGTTTTAGTATGAACATGATTGTACTGTTTGCTTTTTTATTAGCACTAGGTATTGTGGTTGATGATGCTATTGTGGTTATTGAAAACACACATCGTATTTTTGATAACGGAAAGTTGGATATAAAAATTGCTGCAAAAAAAGCAGCAGGCGAAGTATTTTTACCTGTATTAAGTGGGACCATTACAACTCTTGCTCCATTTATTCCACTGGCATTTTGGCCTGGTATTATTGGTAAATTCATGTTCTTTTTACCAGTAACATTAATAATTACATTACTCGCTTCTTTATTTGTAGCTTATATAATTAACCCCGTTTTTGCGGTTGATTTCATGAAATCTCACAAAGAAGAATTTCAAAACTATGGAAAAATAAATCGTAAGGCTTGGTTACGTTTATTATTGTATGCAATTGTAGCAATCATTTTTTATTCTATTGGAAAAATTGCTTTTGGTAATTTAATGTTATTCTTTGCTTTATTTATGGTTGCTCATCGTTTGTTTTTATATAAAGTAATTGAGAATTTTCAAACAAAAGCGTGGCCTTCATTTCAACGTGGTTATACAAACTTATTAATTTGGGGTTTAAAAAGGCCTTATGCTTTATTAGGTTATACTTTATTACTATTTGCTTTCTCCATCTTTTTAATGAAAGTTCGCTCGCCTAATGTTGTGTTTTTTCCACAAGGCGATCCAAATAACGTTTTTGTATATGTAAAATTACCAGAAGGTTCTGATCCGTCAAAAACAAATGCAGTGATGCAATTGGTTGAGAAAAAAGTGAACCTAATTATTGGAGAAAATAATCCAATTGTCTCTTCAATTATTACTAATGTAACTATTGGAGTTACAGATCCACAAGATGAAGATCAAAGTTCTTATGGAAATCGTGGTAAAATAGCCATTAATTTTGTGGAATTTAGTTCAAGAAATGGGCAAAGCACTATGAAGTATTTAAAAGAAATACAAGCAACCAAATGGAATATTGCAGGTGCAGAAATTACTGCTAACAAAGAGCAATCTGGGCCTCCAGTTGCAAAGCCTATAAATATTGAAATTAGAGGTGATAAATTTGAAGAGTTAGTAGATAACGCTCAAAGCCTAAAACGTTTTTTACAAGAATCGGAAGTGCCAGGTGTTGCCGAATTAAAAACAGACTTTGTAGATAACAAACCTGAAATTGTTTTTGATATTGACAGAGAACGAGCTAATCGCGAAGGTATTTCATCAGCGCAATTAGCAATGGAAATTCGTAAAGCAGTTTTTGGAATTGATAATCCTAGTAAGTTTAGAGATGCAAATGATGAGTATCCAATTCAGTTGCGTTACAATTACAGCCAACGAACAAATATTGAACAAATAAAAAATATTAAAATCACTTTCCGTGATATGAATATGATGGGAATGATTCGTAGTATTCCACTTTCTGCTTTTTGTGATATTAGATATGAAAATACGTATGGTGGAATTAAACGTAAGCAAAATAAACGTGTGATTACTCTATCCTCAGATGTTTTAGAAGGATTTAATGCAAACAAAGTGGTTGCGCAATTAGAACAAGTTGCTAAAGATTATAAAACAACAGGTGCTGTAGAGGTTAAATTTACAGGCCAAGCAGAAGAGCAAGCAGAAACCGGCGCGTTTTTGGGTGGGGCAATGATGACTGCTATTGGTATAATTTTATTAGTATTAGTTATTCAATTTAACTCTATTGGTAAACCAATAATTATCTTATCCGAAATTATTTTAAGTGTAATTGGTGTACTTTTAGGAACTGCGATTTTTAAAATGGACATGAGTATTGTAATGACAGGAATTGGAATTGTGGCATTAGCCGGAATTGTAGTTCGTAACGGTATATTGCTGGTTGAATTTGCAGAAGAAGAAAGGCACCGTGGCGTTAGTTTATACGAAGCAATTGTTGATGCAGGCCGTACGCGTATGACACCAGTTGTTTTAACTGCATTTGCTGCAATTTTAGGACTAATTCCTTTAGCGGTTGGTTTAAATATCGACTTCGAAGAGTTGTTAGCACACGGTTCACCTCACATACACTTTGGTGGAGATAACGTTGTGTTTTGGGGACCTTTAAGCTGGACTATGATTTTTGGTTTAGCCTTTGCAACTTTTTTAACCTTATTATTAGTGCCTGCTATGTATTTAATTGCTGAACGCTTAAAACGAAAAGCAGAAGTTATTTTAGCGCATTATGATTTACCAAGAATAGTAATGTATGTTCCATTTTTTGTAGCTGTATGCCAAATTATATTATGGATACAAAAGAAAAAATTAGACTACGGTAATTTGGATAGATAGTTTTTGATATTACACCTGTCAGGTTTCAAAAACCTGACAGGTGTTTAAAGGCTTTACGCTACAATCCCTCATGCAAAAAACAGATTTAATTTACACCGGTGTTTTTTTTTGAAGCAATACAACTAGCCCAAATTGAAGCGGCATCCTTTTTGGCTGCCTCTATGCCAAAAAGATACCGCGGAAAGAAGGAAAATGATTGAAATAAAAAACAATAAAATTTACAAAAGCAGTAAGCATTTTATAAGATTATAAATGTTTATAAATTAAACACTTACACCTAATTAGTGTTATTAAATTAATCTATATTGTTTTTTTTAAACCATATAGATTTTTGAATGTTTACTTATTAAAGATTATCTTTACAAAACTTAAATTAATACCAAAAACATGAGTTCTACTACAATCCGTTTTAATAATGCCAACCGTTCATTTTACTTGGCTGCAAAAAAAAGAGTTGACGACTATTTTAAATTAAATAATATTTCTCGTTATGGTGACTACAGAATGGTTTTAAAATCTATTTTCATGTTCACTTTATATTTCACTCCATTTGTTTTACTTCTTACAAATATGTTTGATAGCTTTTGGGCACAATCAATCATGTGGTTATTAATGGGCTTAGGAATGAGTGGCATTGGTTTATCAGTAATGCACGATGCTAACCACGGTTCTTACGCTCGTAACGCTACACTTAATGCATTAATGTGCCGAAGCATGAATTTTATTGGTGGTAGTTCTATTAACTGGCAATTACAACACAATACATTACACCATACTTATACCAACATTGATGACCATGATGAGGATATTGCACCTCCAGGATTTTTAAGATTTTCACCAAATGCTCCATTAAAAAAAGTACACAAATTACAATACATTTATGCTTGGTTTTTTTATGGCTTAATGACAATTATGTGGGCAACTACAAAGGATTTTAAGCAATTGAACCGTTACAATAAAATGGGTTTATTAGCAATTAAAAAAACAACATATAAAGTTGAATTATTTAAATTAATATTAAATAAAATATTCTATTTAGGCTTTAGCTTTGCTTTACCTATGTTATTGATGAATACCCATTGGTATTTAGTTTTAGCAGGTTGGTTAATTATGCATTATTTATGTGGAATGATATTAGCATTAATATTTCAACCAGCACATGTTATTGAAGACACAACTTTTCCTTTACCTGATGCTAAAGGAAATATGGAAGATGATTGGGCTACTCACCAATTAAAAACAACGTTAGATTTTGCTCAAAAAAGTTGGTTGTTTTCGTGGTTTGTTGGCGGTTTAAATTTTCAAGTTGAACACCATTTGTTTCCAAATATTTGCCACATTCACTACAAAAAAATTGCTCCGTTAATTAAACAAACTGCCGAAGAATTTAATCTACCTTATTATACTAAAAAAACATTTTTTGGCGCGGTTGCAGGTCATGCTAAATTATTATATGCCTTAGGTAGATAAAACTAAACCTTTTATTGATTGATGTTTGGTATATAAATAAAATAGATTCCAAAATATTAAATATAATTCATAAAGATATTACAGATTCAGTAAAAGATATTGCTAAAAAAGTTCGTGTTTACTAAGTGATTGTTATCTTTAATATCAAATCAAATATATTAAGGCATAAAATCATAGAAAGAAGAAACAATTTTTAATAGTGACAATTCTAGTTTTTACTAGATTCTCAAACATACCTTTCAAAGTTTATTAAAGTATAATAACACTTTTAAAATTGTAAAAAATAATTAAACAATAAGTTTAAGTTAATACTTAATAAAAGTATTTTATAATAAATACAATATCCATAAAATTATTCCTAATTTTAAAAAAAATAAAATCAGAAATAATGAAAAAAATCTACACACTATTATCTTTTGGTATATTTTCACTTGCTGCAAATAAATTGCATGCTCAGTGTGCTATACCTAGTTCAGTGACTGCATTTCCAAGTGCTATCTGCGCTGGAGCAACTACTACTTTAAATGCAACCTCAGTTGGAAGTTCAATTAGCTGGTTCACTTTACCCGTTGCTGGTTCATCAATTGGTACTAGTACTAGTGGTGCAAATATAAATTTCACTCCAACAATTACAACAACCTATTATGCCGAAGCATTTGGTATAGGCACTTCAACTACTCAAGTTTATAACTATACAGGGGCAGTACAAACATTTACAGTTCCTGCAGGAGTAACACAAATGACTATTGATGCTAAAGGCGCTCAAGGTGGTGGAACTTTTGGAGGAAATGGCGGCAGAACACAAGCTGTAATTTCTGTAACTCCTGGAGAAGTACTTAACCTTTATATTGGAAGTAAACCAACAATTCAAATGGGACCGGGCGGATACAATGGTGGAGGAGCTGTAACTGCGTTGCCATGCGGTGGACCTTCAGATGGATTTCCAGGAGGAGGAGCTACAGATATTAGAAGAGCAGGAACAACATTAATTAATAGAATTATTGTTGCAGGTGGTGGCGGTGGACAAGGCTATTCAAATGGACTTGGTGGTCTTGGTGGTGCCTTAATTGGGGGAGATGGGTTCGAATCTTGGATTGCAGGAACAAGTGGCAAGGGCGGAACACAATCAGCAGGGGGTGCTGGTGGAATCTATTCTGCTGGAACAGCGCCTAGTGGTTCATTAGGAATTGGTGGAAATAGCGGACCAACAAGCACTTACTGCACCGGTGGCGCAGGTGGCGGCGGTTATTACGGTGGGGGTGGTGGTTATGTTTCTGCGGGGGGTGGTGGTTCTAATTACGTATTAGCTGGTGCAACAAGCACCATTTTTACACAAGGTACGCAAACTGGTAATGGGCAATTAAGCATTAGTTATTTAGGCGTAGGTTGTACTTCAGTTTCTCGCACTGCGGTTACTGTAACTGTAGAGGCAATACCAACGGTTGTTGTAAACAGTGGTGCTATTTGTGCAGGAAAATCGTTTACAATTATATCAAGTGGAGCTAGCACATATACTATTTCAGGAGGATCAGCAGTTGTTACTCCTACAGCAAATTCTAATTATACAGTTATAGGTTCAAGTGCATTTGCAGGTTGTTTAAGCCCTATTTCAATTAGTTCGGTAACAGTAAATGCTAATCCAACCGTTGCTGCTTTTACTTCAAACTCATTAATTTGTATTGGACAAAGTGTTGTATTAACAGCCTCTACTTCTGCAACATCTTATACCTGGAATACTGGTGCAACAACCATGTCGGTTTCTGTTACTCCTTCAGTTTCTTCTACTTATACCGTTAATGTTTCTAATGCTGCAGCTTGTGTTGCAACATCAACAGTTTTAATTAACGTTAATGCTTGTACTGAAATAAATGAAATCTTTGCAAATTCTATTTCAGTTTATCCTAATCCAAACAATGGGATTGTAAACATTACATTAACTTCTGAATTATCTAAAAATTCTACTTTAGAAGTTTATGATGCCATTGGTAAATTAGTTGTTAAACACGTTTTATCTAATGAACTAAATACAATTAATATTTCTAATTTAGATAATGGTATTTATACTTTTAAAGTATTAAATAACCTGAATAAAATAAAAATTGGAAAATTAGTTAAACAATAAGTTTTAGGTATATCTAACAAAAACTCCCACTTGCCTAAAACAAGTGGGAGTTTTTTATTGATTAATAATTTAAATTGTCTAAAATAACAATAATTAAAAAAATTAAATCTCTAGATTAATTGCATCATGTATTTATAATTTTACTATTTTTGAAAAAATAAATTTATTATATATGAAAAAACATAACATATTAAAAAAAGTCACTTCTTTATCTGCTTTTTTTTGTGCAAGTTTAATGTATGGACAAATAACATACACATTTACTAATGCAAGTGCAACAGGATCTGTAGGGCCAACAGCCCCTCAAATAACAGCAGCGTATCTTTCAACAAATCTAAATGGATCAGTAACAGTTACAAGTGGAATTCAAAATTTTACAGTACCTGTAACAGGAAACTATAGAATTGAAGCAAGAGGAGCTCAAGGATATGGAACAAACGCAGGGAAAGGTGCATCAATTGCGGGTAATTTCACTTTTACTGCAGGTACTATTCTTAAAATTTTAGTTGGGCAACAAGGAGCTCCTCCAATAAGCCCCGGCACTAATCAATACGGCGGTGGAGGTGGTTCATTTGTAACCGACTTACTGAACAATCCATATGTAGTTGCTGGTGGTGGTGGCGGCTCTTGGGCATTAACTCCAACAGGATTATCTGATGGTACTGTTTCTGTAAATGGGAATTCAGGAGCAAATGGTCCTACAAATGGTGTTGGTGGCATTTCCGGTGGTGGAGGTGGAACTGCTGGTTCAGCTGATGGAGGTGGCGGCATTACAGGAAATGGCTTAGGAACAAAAGGCGGTTTAGCTTTTATAAATGGTGGTACGGGTGGTGCACAATATGGGCATGGCGGTTTTGGATGCGGTGGTGGAGCAAGTAGTTGGGACAACAGAAGAGGTTGCGGTGGCGGTGGTTATAGTGGGGGTGGCGGTGCTGGCAGCACATTAACAGGTTATCCTGAAGGGGGCGGCGGCGGATCTTTTAATGGAGGAATTTCTCAAACTAATATTTCTGGTTCCAATATTGGAAATGGACTTATTTTAATTACTACATTATCTACTTTTTCATTAACAATTTCACAAACAGCATCAATAACCTGTTATGGTTTATCTACAGGTGCACTTACAACTTCTGTTAGCGGTGGCACAGGACCATACACCTACTCCTGGACCCCTACCGGCGGTATTGCCGCTACAGCAACTGGCCTAAGCGCTGGTACTTATACTTGTAAAGTAACTGATGCAACTTTAGCATTTACAACAAATACCTATGTTATTTCTCAACCAGCTTCCTTTTCTATAACTGCAAGTGTAACTAATTCTGTTATTTGTAATGGAGCTACAACAATATTAAATGGAGCTGGTGCATCAACATATACTTGGACTGGAGGAGCTGTAAATGGATCTGCTTTTTCTCCAACAATTACAAATACATATTCTGTAATTGGTTCAAATTCATTAGGCTGTGTTGCATCAAATACTGCAATTAGTTCGGTAACAGTAAATGCTAATCCAACGGTGGCTGCTTCTACTTCAAACTCATTAATTTGTGTTGGACAAAGTGTTGTATTAACAGCCTCTACTTCTGCAACATCTTATACTTGGAATACTGGTGCAACAACCATGTCGGTTTCTGTTACTCCTTCAGTTACTTCAACTTATACCGTTAATGTTACCGATGTAACAGGCTGCATTGGATCATCAACAATTATGGTTACAGTTAATACTTGTACAGGAATAAATGAAATCTTTGCAAATTCTATTTCAGTTTATCCTAATCCAAACAATGGGATTG
>CAIYSA010000418.1 GCA_903928655.1 uncultured Bacteroidota bacterium | reverse complement strand
TTTATTTTTTGATAACAAAAGTATAGAGTTACAAGACGGCATATTAAAATTAAAATCAAACAAAGAAGAAAATCAAACAAAATTAGAAGCCTGGCAAATAGATTCTTCTTATTTGAAGAAAAGTAAAATCGAATTTAATAATCAACTATTTAATTCACACTTTACTGCTGGATTAATTTCATCACAGCAAAAATTTAAAACTGGTTTTTTTGAAATAAGATTTAAGAGCACTGGTCAAAAAGGTACATGGCCTGCATTTTGGCTTTATGGTGGCAACCCAAATGATGAAATAGATATTTTTGAATTAAAGGGCGAGCGCGATAAAGAATTTCATGTTGATGTACATTGTCAAAAAGGCTGTGATAATTATAAAAAAAGTTGTTTTGATTTTTATAGAGGTTGGGGAACGTGGTTAAAAACAAAACACAGCATATCAACTCATTGGAATGTTATTTCTGCCGAATGGCAAGGTCATTTTGTGAAAATATGTTTGAATGGAAAACCTGTTGCTTTTTTTAAAGGAACATTTAACACGGATCAATTTTTAATTTTAAATAATTCTGTTGCTAAAGATGGAGGTCCTTTTAAACCTGGCCCTGATCAAACAACAAAGTGGCCAAATTCGTTTGATGTTGATTACGTGAGAATTTGGAGTAGTGAAGATACAATTCAACGTTTGCAGAATAATTACTTGCTTTTTAAAAATTCAGATGTAGCACTAACAGAAAATAATTTATACGAAACAGAATTAAAAGCTAATAACAAACGTGTTTACTTTAAAGAGAATTTTGATTATGATTTGGCACACGTTACCTTATTACCAATATCATACAATAAATATAGTTTATCAATTTTAGGTAAACAGTTAGGGCAGATTCAAATCGATATTTACGACAATCAACATTTAAAAGTTGCGGGATTTAAAATTGCCAATATTAATTATTATGTTTTAGATTTGAGTAATTTAACTACGGGTTCTTATGAAGTACAAATTAATATTTTAAATCAACGCTTGATTCATAATGTACCTATTTTAAATCCTAAAAAAATTGGGGAAGAATAATGCAAATAATTTTAGTATATATAATCTTAGGTGTTGCGTTAAGTTTCATTGTCTTTAAAATTTACAAAATATTCACCAAAAAAAAGTGTGATGATAAAGATTGTGGGTGTGACTAGATGCAAATAAATTCATACCTTTGCGCATCGTAAAAATTGCAAATATTGAATTAGGAGAATTTCCATTATTACTTGCTCCAATGGAGGATGTAAGCGATCCACCATTTCGTTATGTGTGTAAGCAATATGGAGCAGATTTAATGTATACTGAATTCATTAGCAGCGAAGGTTTAATCAGAGACGCAATAAAAAGTCGAAAAAAATTAGATATTTTTGATTACGAAAAACCTATTGGTATTCAAATATTTGGTGGCGACGAAGAAGCGATGGCAATGTCAGCAAAAATAGTTGATGCCTGTCAACCAGATTTATTAGATATTAATTTTGGGTGCCCTGTAAAAAAAGTTGTATGCAAAGGTGCAGGAGCTGGAGTTTTAAAAGATGTTGATTTAATGGTTCGTTTAACAAAAGCCGTTGTTAAATCTACTACCTTGCCAGTTACTGTTAAAACAAGGCTAGGTTGGGATGATAATTCAATTAATATTTTAGAAGTTGCAGAACGTTTGCAAGACGTTGGTATAAAAGCCCTAACCGTGCACGGAAGAACCCGTGCTCAAATGTACAAAGGTTCTGCTAATTGGAAATACATTGCTGAAGTAAAAAATAATCCACGTATGCACATTCCAATTTTTGGGAATGGAGACATTACATCACCCGAAAAAGCCTTTGAATATAAAAATACCTATGGATTAGATGGTATGATGATAGGACGAGCAAGCATAGGCTATCCTTGGATTTTTAATGAAATAAAACATTTCTTAAATACAGGAACTCATTTAGCTAAACCAACTTTAGAAAATAGAGTAGAGGTGTGTTTATCTCATTTTAATAAATCTATTGAATGGAAAGGTCCAAAACTTGGTGTTTTAGAAATGCGCCCTCATTACACCAATTATTTTAAGGGTATTGATCATTTTAAAGATACACGAATGAAATTGGTAACTACCGAAAATATTGATCAAATAAAACAGATTCTATTAGAAATTCCAGAAAAATATTCTAATAACCTAATTGTTTAATTACTTTATTCAAAAGGCTTTCGCTCATATTGACAACAAGTTTCTAATTTGTCATAAGAATAATCATCACCATAAAATTTATCATTATCGTAACCCGATTTAGCTATCAATTGTTGTAACTGGCCTAATTTAACTTTAGTCGTATCAAATGTAATTGTCATCAGTTTTGACTCAACATTCCAGTCTTTGTGTGTCACGCCATTAACTGATACGGCACTTTCTATTGTTTTTTTACATTTTTCGCAATTCCCCCATACTTTAAATGTTTCTGTTTTTAAAGACGAATTAGTATTACAAGAAAAAAGTAAAACAGATATAATAGCTAAAGAGAAAAATATTTTGAAATTCATTAGAGATACGTTATTAAAAAAATTAAAGCATAAAGTTAATATTTTCATGAAATAATTA
>CAIYSA010000417.1 GCA_903928655.1 uncultured Bacteroidota bacterium | reverse complement strand
CATGAAAAATATATATTTTTTCAGAAATATGAAATTATATTCTTTACTTATTAATTCATATTTTATCAATTATTTATTTAATCTTCATCTCTTATATATTCAATATTTTTTTTTTACAAAATATGATGAATTTTTTGAATGTTTTAAACGTAATTTTCTAACAAATGAAAATTTTAATTATATTGACTATTTATTATCGAGCTTAAACTAATATCTAAAGTGCTCTAATTTGATGATGGACTAGATTCATCTACTTAATTTTATTACAAAGATTTGAGTTTCATCTTAATTTATTTCGCTTCCATATTTTGGTTATTAATTAGAATGACACATTGTATTTTCTTTTTTGTAACTTCATTTTCAATATTTATATCTGAAATTTTAATTTTTGGTTTTCTTTAAGGCAATGGATCAAAAGGATATATGATTTTCCATAAATCAAAGAAGTTAAAGACTTATGATTTCTTTTAAACTGGCAATTTGTTGAAAACAAATAGTAAAAGGGATAACATCTTTTTTCTTATATAAGTTTTCCAGTTTTCAGAGTCTTTAGCATAATCTTTCTCCATATTTATACAAACTGCAACTAATTCACAATCAGGATTACGACGTACCATTTCTGCATGTCTTTTACCAATATGTCCTTGCCCAACTACTCCGAATTTTATTTTAGCCATTTTCTTTTTCTATGAAATTCTTGTAACACTATTATCTTCTAGTTTATATGTTTGATTACTTTCTGAACATATTGCTATACCATCTTTATTAAATTCTAAACGGTGTCCATATTCGCTCATCCAACCAATTTGTTTAGAAGGATTACCGACTACTAAAGCAAAGGCCGCAACTGTTTTAGTAACCACTGCTCCTGCTCCAATAAATGCATAATCTCCAATATTATGACCGCAAACAATTGTTGCATTTGCACCAATACTTGCACCTTTACCTACATGTGTTTTAGCGTATTCTGATTTTCTATTTACTGCGCTGCGAGGATTAATTACATTTGTAAAAACCATAGATGGTCCTAAAAACACATCATCGTCACAAATAACGCCGGTGTAAATCGAAACATTATTTTGAACTTTTACATTTTTTCCTAAAATTACTTCGGGAGAAATAACCACATTTTGTCCAATATTACAATTTTCGCCTAATACACAATTAGACATAATATGACTAAAATGCCATATTTTGGTGCCTTTTCCAATATTACAGCCTTCGTCAATAAATGCAGTATCGTGTGCGAAGTATTGTTTTTCCATATCTATTATTTGAACGTACAAACTTAACAAAATCTACTTAAATACTGTCAATTTTTATGCTGTATTAACTAAAAAACTTAACATTGTACCCTATGAGTTTTCGATTAAACATAAAATATTACTTAGTGCATAATTTAGGCTTCACAAATAAAGAGGCAATTAGAGCAATTGAAAACCGAAAACTAAAAGTAAATGGCTTGATTGTTTCTGAAAACAGTGAGTTTGACGAAACCTGTGAAATATATTTTGAAGATAAATTATTAAAACCAAATGCCCCCTTTACATATATTGCATTTTATAAACCAAGAGGAATTGAAACCACTCATAACAAAGAAATTGCAGATAATTTAACTACTGTTTTCACTTTTGATAAGCATTTAGGTTTTGCTGGTAGACTTGATAAAGAATCTGAGGGATTACTTATTTTATCAAATGATGGCAAATACATTCAACAATTATCAAGTCCGATAAAAGAAAAAGAAAAGGAATATTTAGTTACAGTTAATAAACCTATTACAACTGAATTTATAAGTTTAATGGGAGCCGGGGTTGAAATCATGATTTGTAAAACTCTGCCATGTGATATTGAACAATTATCAGAATTTGAATTTAAAATAATTTTAAAAGAAGGTAAAAACCGGCAAATACGTCGAATGTGCAAGGCATTGGGCTATCTGGTAGCACGTTTGATTAGAACAAGGATTGACACTGTTTGTTTGGATGGTTTAAAATCAGGGGAATTCAGAGAATTTAAACTATAGTTATCTTTTTCCTAAAGCAATTAATTCTTTACCAATTCCAGCGAATGAAACAATGTTTAAAGGAAATTCTAAAAACACATGCAAAAAACTTAGAAAAAATAAAACATTCAACCCTAAATTATAATCATAAAAGTATAATCCAACTGAAAACAACCAAATAATTAAAGTAAAAATTAAAGTTTTTTTCGGAACTAAATGCCATTTAATAACAGATGTTTTCGAAAACCAATTTAAGTAATGATAAGTGTATGCAAATGCAATAAAACGCATCACAACAAAGCCAGCATTTGTTGTAAATATTTGAGTGATGTTAGTTAAATTATCTAAATGAAATGAGTTTATTATTCTGAAATTTAGTTCGCTAAACATAGAATAACTTTTTTGAACATAAGTACTTACTTCATAATTTAAACTCGTTGGTTGAATTGTAAACAATAAAATAGCGCAAGCAATTAATGTCAAAATAGAAATAAGACCAGCTAATGACTTCTCTTTTAGAACACCGTAAATCATGAAAAGCCATGTAAAAATAAACACATGAATAATGGTAGGTAAAAAAACAGCAATCCATGTGAAATATTGGGATGAATTATTTGCGAAAGAAATAAAAATTAAAATTAGAGCAAATAAAGCAAATCTATATAGCCAATCTTTAATAAAAACTAAACCAATACTTGCTAATAAACTTAATAAAATAATATCAGCAACCCAACCGAAATTTTTTGATGAAGGTGGTTGAAAATTCCAATAAACTAATATGACACAAGCTATTACTAAAAACACAAAATCATATTTCCCTTTCGTAAAATAGTTTTTTTTATGCAACCAACCAATTTCAGTAAGATAATGCAACGGCCCAAGAATTCCATAAGAAAATAAAAATAATTCGAAAGGAATATAAAATGCAATTAAGCATGATAAAATAATTAGGCCTGTATTTAAATGATGGATAGTATTTTTTTTCATTATTGGATGAGTGCAAAATAAATAAAAAAACTCAAACAATTCAGAATGTATTAAAACTAATTATATTAGTTTATCTTAAAATATAAAATACCAAAATTGCCAGTTTAATTATTGCAATTTGTTTCTAAAAAATAGTGGCTAATAATATTAATTTAATGAACCCTTGGAAGTAAGGTTACATGACCTATTCTTTTTATTTTTTTTCCACTAATGGTTTTTATATCTGCTTGATAAACATAAACATCTTGCTCGCATAATTTACCCTTATTTTTACCATCCCAACCAATAACTTCACCCTGACTTTTGAATATCTGCACGCCCCATCTATCAAAAATAAATAACTTTATTTCAGCTAAACCATATCCAACAGGAATAAAAATTTCATTATCAATATCACCATTAGGAGTAAAAGCATTAGGTATATAAATATTCCAATCTTTAGTAATTTTTATACAAATATCATCAAACGCTTCACAACCAAATTCATTTTCTCCTCTTAATTTATAACAGGTATATTCTTTAGGATTTACCTCAACAACAGAACAATAATTACAAATTAACGGAATACTATCTGGCGATAAGAAGCCAACCATAACATTTCCCGTTCCGTGCAATATATATGATTCGTCAATATTAATGGTTGTATCCACTCCAGCATAAACAAAAGGAATAGGGTTTACAAATATCTGAAGAGTCGCAGTTGAAGAGCATAATCCACCATTTGAAGCTGTAACTGTATAAATAGTTGTCACACTTGCTGTAATTTGAGTACTTGAAGATGTTGGATTTAAAACACCGCTAGTTGGTAACCAACTATAAGTATCTCCACCAGTTGCAAAAATAAATGTTGATTTACCTAAACATAATGTTTGGGAAGCTGAAGCTATTACGGTAGTTTGAGGAGTAATTGTTACCATAACATTTTGAGAAGAAGTACAAGTAAATACTCCAATATTATTAGTTCCTATTACGGTGTAATTAGTGGTTGTTATTGGTGAAACTGTTGTGGTACTTAAAGAAGCACCACCTGGAGACCAAGTGTAATTTGTTGCACCAAATGCACTAAGATTAGAAACATCACCTAAGCATATTGATGCAGGACTAGCTAAAGCTGATATTGTAGGTGTTGGCACAACAATCACTGCAACTGTTGTTGAAGCCAAACAACCTAATGATGAAGCTCCATTAATAGTATATAAAGTTGTAATAACAGGACTTGCCGTAACCATTGCTCCTGAAGATGCTGACAATGTTATACTTGGAGACCAAGAATATGTGTTTGCACCAATTGCAGTTAGTAAAGTATTTGATCCCGAACAAATAGTAGCAGAAGCTGATGAAATAATGGGAGATGTAGTTAATGTAACTACAACAAACGCTGAATTTGTGCATGTACTTGTTGCGCCTATTACATTATAAGTTGTTGTAGTAACAGGGCTAGCTGTAACTGTAGATCCAACTGACGAACTAAGAGAAATTGATGGAGACCACGTGTAATTTGTTGCACCATTTGCACTCAAAATTGCTGAACCTAGTGGACATATTATTGCACTATTAGTGCTTGCCGTTACAACAACAGTGTTTGAAACAACTATAGAAACCTGAGTTGAACCCGTACAAGTTCCAGAAGCGCCAATAACTGTATAGGTCGTATTAGCAGTTGGTGTAACAACTACTGTCCCTGTGGTTGAATTACTCAAAAAAGTAGTTGGAGTCCATGTATAATTTGTTGCACCTATAACAGTAAAAGTAATAGCTTGATTTGGACATACTGTTGCGGTTGGAGAAATAGTTAAACTAATGCTACCTCCTACAAAAACTGAGACGGTTGCTGTACTTGAACATCCACTTGCATTTTGTCCAGTTACTGTATAAATTGTACTTATAGTAGGAGTCGCAATAACTGTTCCTCCTAAAGTTGTATTTAATGTTGCGCCAGGAGACCATGTGTAACTTACCCCACCTGTTGCGGAAAAAGTGACTGGAGTACCAGGACAAATTGTTGCATTTGATGTTGCTGTAATTGTCGGAATAATAGGAGATGTAATAGAAACAGTTTTTGTAATAGAACATAGCTTACTATCTAACATGACTAATGTAAATATTCCCGCTGCTAAACCAATTGGATTTTGAGAAATTGATGTAAAACCTAAAGGTCCAGTCCAAGAATAAGTGTATGTTGGAGTTCCACCCGCAGGAGTTGTAGTTATTGAACCCGACATTGAACAAGTTCCATTTGTAGGAACAACAGTTGCTGACAATACTGCGGGTTGGGTAACACTAACGGTTGTAGTTTTCGAACACAAAGTTGCATCAATTGTAGTTAAGGTGTAAATCCCTGCAACCAAACCGGTAATTGTACTTGGCCCAGCAACACCAACTTGATTGTTTACATATCCTCCTGGACCAATCCAATTATATGTATATGGACCAGCCGCCCCAATTGGCGCTGCTGAAGCAATACCTGTTGATCCACTAAAACAAGCTACCATTGTTGAAGTCATAATTGGTGGACAACAAGCAATTATTGCATTGAATGAAGTAAGTGGATCTGATGCACATCCAGGATCTGCAAAAGCACCACTTTCCCCATCACCCGAAGTCCCCCATGTAACTGCTAAACTAGCGCCAGGCAAACAAGCATTTTTTACTTGAATAGAAATACAAAAAACCCATTGACCTGCAGGAGGATTTATTATTGCACCAGGAGAACTATAACCATCTCCGAAATTATTACCAGGATTTCCATCAAGATCAGAGCCGCAAGTTGTAACTCCTAAAATAGTTGAATTATATGTACCATTAAAATAAAAACCCGGAGGCCATGCGACTCCTCCAATATTGCTAATAATTCCGGCTGGATAATAACTCCAATATCCACAACTTGGCGTTGATAAAACACTTGCTGGAATATTATAAGTAGTATTTGATAAATAAGTTGGAGGTGAGGTCGGAACAATTGTTGTTAAATCCCAACCTGAGCCAAAAGTAGGCTGTACACCATGTAACCAATTATTAGTAACTTGTTTCCATCTATCAATATGATAACAAAAACTAACTGTTTGACCAGGCTGATATGAACCTGAAACAGGAAGTGGAGATACAGTAAGGCTCGAAGCGGTTAAACAATCATTACAATCAAGAAAAGCGTTTAATGATAAATTAAAATTACCACTCTGTCCAACATTTCCACTAATTTGAATATAATATGTGTTTCCAGGAACTATTCCTGATGGAACATTTAATGTTGCTGTTCCTCCAGCTCCAACTGTACATGATGTTCCAGCTAAACCAGCACAGCCTCCAGTTCCATTCCATAAAGCAATATTTGGATTTGCTAACGGTGCACCTCCTCCGCTGATTACAATATTTACACCATATCCATTTGTTGGTGCAACAAATGTGTACCATACACTACATACACCAGGACCTGAAGCCATGCCGCACCCTACTAATGAAAGATAAGGATTTTCGGCAGTTGCAAGTAAATTTGTTGTTGCTACAGTTGTAATAGCGCCATTAATAAATCCACTTCCACAAGCACCCGGACTACCCAATGTTCCAAGTGATATTGCACCTGAACATAAATCATTAACAGGTTGTGCAATTGATATTAAACAAGAAAAAAATATTGTAATTATAAAAATTAAACGTTTCATAAATAAATTATTTTGAATTTGCACTAGGTACTGGAGAATATTCTGCAAGAAGACTTCCACTTTTTGAAATAGAAAAAATTGGTAATCTATACTCTGAATTAAATTTCGATTGATAATTTGATGGGTCAACAAGTATTCCTTTAATGTATAATGATTTTGCAGAAAGTAAAGTACATTCAAATCCCTCTTTAAATTTGATAACAACATCAGTTTCTTTTAATCTAAAACTTTCCATCGAAGCATTTAAAATACAAGTTTCGAAATATTTTAATTTTGAATCGTCGGTTACACCTTTAAGAATGATGCTGTTTGGAAGCGTTTTATTTTGACCTAAAATATTTAATGAACATAAAATAAAAAGGAAAAGACAAACTTGATTTAATATTTTCATAATTTTATTTTTT
>CAIYSA010000416.1 GCA_903928655.1 uncultured Bacteroidota bacterium | reverse complement strand
AAATGATCCGGAATATAAATTGCTATTGGTTTATGCTAAGCGTTTATGGTTTAGCAGAGGCATTCACCACCATTACAGTAGCGATAAATTTATGCCAGAATGTACTCAGGATTTTCTGTTTAAGTTAATCTTAAACACTGATATTAAAGAATTGCCATTATTAGCTAAAGAACCAATTAAAGAATTTACATCAAGAATTTTACCAATTATTTTCGACGCTACTATTGCGCCTAAAAAAGTAAGTTTAGATGCTAATAAAGATTTGATTTTAAATTCAGCAGTCAATTTTTATGAAGGGGTTAATCAAGCAGAGGCGATGGCTTATTACGAAAAACAAACTGATAAAACATCAAAAACACCTGTAATGATTGGCCTAAATAGCAAATTGGTTAAAGAAAATGGGGTTATTTTTGAAAAAACTTGGAAAGTGGGTGGCATGTATTCTTCGGCTATCGAAAAAATTGTTTTTTGGTTAGAAAAAGCAATTACGGTTGCCGAAAATCCCAATCAGAAATTAGCATTAGAAAAATTAGTTGTGTTTTATAAATCGGGTTCTTTAAAAGATTTTGATGAATATAATATTGCTTGGGTAAAAGATACCCAAAGTGCTATTGATGTTGTAAATGGATTTATTGAAGTGTATGAAGATCCTTTAGGAATGAAAGGTTCATTTGAATCTGTTGTTTCTGTTAAAGATTTTGAAGCATCAAAACGTATTGCAACTATTGGTGCAAATGCACAATGGTTTGAAGATAATTCGACATTATTGCCTCAGCATAAAAAGAAAAATGTGAAAGGCATTTCTGCTAAAGTTATTAATGCTGTAATGGAAAGTGGTGATTCGGCTCCATCTACACCAATTGGTATTAATTTACCAAACAACGAGTGGATCAGAGAAACGCATGGTTCAAAATCTGTAAACCTAGGAAACATTGTTGAAGCTTATGAAAGAGCTGCTGGTGGCAGTGTGGTAAATGAGTTTTATTTTACTGATGCGATTAAAAAAAATGTACTAGCTTATGCAGGCTTAGCCGATAAATTGCATACAGATATGCATGAAGTAATTGGGCATGCCAGCGGGCAAATAGAGCCAGGTGTTGGTCAGCCCCACGAAACATTAAAAAATTACGCCTCAGCTTTAGAAGAAGGCAGAGCGGATTTGGTTGCTTTATATTATTTAATGGATAAAAAATTAGTTGAGTTGGGAGTAATGCCATCTTTAGATTATGGAAAAGCATCTTATGATGAATATATTACTAAAGGGCTAATAGTGCAATTATCTCGCTTAAAATTAGGAGATCAAATTGAAGAGGCTCACATGCGCAACCGCCAAATGGTTGCTAAATGGGTATATGAAAAAGGAAAATCAAATAATGTTATTGAGAGAAAATTTGTGAATGGTAAAACGTTTTTTGTAGTTAATGATTATTTAAAATTACGCGAACTTTTTGGGGAATTATTAAAAGAAATTCAACGCATTAAATCGCAAGGTGATTACACAGCTGGAAAAGAGTTAATTGAAAACTACGGTGTTAAAGTTGAATTAAGATTACACCAAGAAGTTTTAGGTCGTTTCAGTAAATTAGAAATGGCACCTTATCAAGGCTTTATTCAACCTAAATTAATTCCGGTTATTGAGTCTGGTAAAATCATTGATGTGAAAGTAGAATATCCAAACGACTTTAAGTCTCAAATGTTGGAATACAGTAAAAATTATAATTATTTACCGGTGTTGAACTAAAAAGAGATGCCGAACGCGATTCGGCATCTCTTTTTGCGGAATGAGATTCTGAATCAAGTTCAGAATGACAAAAAATTGAATCAAGTTCAGAATGTCGAAATATACTTAATAACCATAAAGTCATGCCGAACTCGATTCGGCATCTCTTTTTTTACGGAACGAGATTCTGAATCAATTTCAGAATGACGAAAAAAAAACCTGTTAGATTAATCTAACAGGTTTTTTAATGAGCATTTATTTTTTATTTTCTTCTAACGTAAATTTTGTTTTTAGCCAAACCTAACTTATTAAAGAAATGGCTAAATGAAACACCAAGCACTCCCATTCCATATTTTGCACTTCTTCTAAAATTAATAGAACTTGCTTCAGGAAAATATTTAGTTGGACATGTTATTTCTGCAATTTGAAAACCAGCGTAAAAAATTTGAGAAATCATTTGATTATCAAAAACAAAATCATCAGAGTTTTCGTGGTAACTAATTGTTTCCAAAATATCTCTGTTAAATGCTCTATAACCTGTATGGTATTCGCTTAATTTTTGATTAATTAAAATATTTTGAGTTAAGGTTAAACAACGGTTAAAAATGTATTTATACATCGGCATTCCGCCTTTTAAAGCACCTTTTCCTAAAATACGAGATCCAAACACAGATGGGTAAAGTTCACTTGCTATTAAATAGCTCATGCTATGTATAAGTTTTGGCGTATATTGGTAATCAGGATGTAACATAATTACAATATCAGCATTTAGTTCTAGTGCTTTATCGTAGCATGTTTTTTGATTTCCACCATAGCCTTTGTTGGTTTCGTGCCTAATAACATGTTTTATACCTAATTGCCGTCCAACTTCAGCAGTATTATCCTTACTGTGGTCGTCAACTAATACAACATCGTCAACAATATCGAACGGAATTTCGTCGTATGTTCTTTTAAGAGTTAGTGCCGCATTATATGCTGGCAACACAACAACTATTTTTTTACCATTAATCATAGTTTACAAAAATAACAAACTTTATATATTTTGGCTAATCCTTTAAAAAATATACGTTATTTTTAGCATTATTTTGAAATTTAAGAAATTACATATTTTTTTACTAAAAGCGTATTTGCCTTCGTTTATTCTAACGCTATTTATTGGAATGTTTGTCTTTTTTTTAATACAAGTGTTTACCTACATGGACGAAATAATTGGGAAAGGTATGGGAGCTTGGGTTTTGACGCAATTTTTCTTTTATTCTTTTATATCTTTTTTGCCTGCAGCAATGCCATTAGCAGTATTGTTATCATCAATTATGACTTTTGGGAGCTTGGCCGAAAATTATGAATTGGCAGCAATGAAATCTTCAGGATTATCATTATTTCGAATAATTAGACCAATTTTCGCATTTATTATCGTTTTGGCAGGTGCCACCTTTTTATTTAATAATTATACTTTACCTCAAATTACCTTAAATTCTGCTAGTTTATTATACGATATTCGTCAAGCTAAGCCAACATTAAGTATAAAAGAAGGAGTTTTTTATAATCAATTGGATGGTTATAGTATTAAGGTTGGTAAAAAAAGTAAAGATGGTAATACTCTTTATGACTTAAGTATTTATGATCATAAAGATGGCCTCGGAAATAATATCCAATTATATGCGGATAGTGGAACCATGAAGCCATCAATTGACACCAATTATTTGCAAATTAAATTGTACAATGGTGCACGCTATGAGGATATTTTAAAAGAAGAAGATCATAAAGTTACTCGCCCATTAATGGAATTATTATACGATGAGCTAAATGTAAATATTGATATGAGTGATTTTAAAATGAAACGTACTGAAAAAGATTTATTTAAAGGTCATCACGAAATGATGAATATTTGGCAAATAGATAGTGAAATTGATACTTTTAAAATTGACATAGCAAAAAAACAGGATAATCTCTATAAACAATTTAATACCTATTTTTTGGTTAATACCTTGCGTACTATTTCATTATCAAAACCAAGTATAAATATAAAAACGTTTTATGATTCTTTAAATAAAGATGAATTTAAACGCAGTATTGAAAATGCACAAAATTTAGTTAGAAGTTCAAGTGGTTATATTGATTCAATTAATGAAGAAATAGGTAGTAAAGAAATTTCTATACTTGATTATAGACTTGGTTGGCATAAAAAAATAAATGTGTCGTTTGCATGTATAGTTTTATTTTTTGTTGGCGCATCATTAGGTGCAATCATTAGGAAAGGCGGAATGGGTTTGCCAGTTGTTGTTGCTGTTTTATTCTTTTTATTGTATTATGTAGTATCAATTATTTATGAACGAATGGTAATTGAAGAAGTATATAATGTTGTTTTCGGAAGTTGGTTTCCATTACTTTTATTTTTACCACTTGGTATTTATTTAACTTATAAAGCTGCTAATGATTCAGCTTTGTTTGATATTGGACAGTATTTAGAACCATTGAAAAAGATTTTCTCAAAAAAGGATAAAGCGTAATATGAAAATTCTTCAATTATGTAATAAAGCTCCTTTTCCTGCTAATGACGGTAGTTCGATAGCCATTGCAAATTTAGCTTTAGGTTTAGCTGATAATGGAATTGAATTACATTTGCTGGCAATTAATACAAAAAAACATTTTAAAGCAGATGAAAAAATAGATCATCTTACGAAAGAAAAAACGCATTATACATCTGTTTATAAAAACACAAACACAACTTTGCATGGTGCTCTTTTTAATTTATTTTCAAAGCAATCTTATTTTGTAAGTCGGTTTAATTTTAAAGAATTTGAACTTGCTTTAATTGATAAATTAAAATCTCAAACCTTTGATATAATTCAGTTAGAGGGAGTTTTTATGGCTAGTTATATGGCAACAATTCGAAAACATTCTAAAGCAAAAATTGTAATTCGAGCACATAATATTGAACATCAAATTTGGGAAAGATTATTGTTGGAAGAAAAAAATTGGTTGAAAAAAAAATATGTTTCCCTTCAAAATAAACGTCTAAAACAATTCGAATTATCTGCTTTTAATAATTGTGATGCAATTGTTCCGATTACAGATATAGATGCTGAAAATTTAAAATTATTATTTCCAAATCAGCAAATTGAAACCTGCTTAACAGGATTAAATTTAGAAGACTACAAAAGGGTTTTACTACCGATGCAACCCAATACTATTTTTCATTTTGCTTCAATGGATTGGATGCCAAATATTGAAGCCGTTAATTGGCTTTTAGAAAATGTTTGGAATGATGTCATAAAAGAAATTCCAGATGCTAAATTAGTTTTAGCAGGAAGAGGAATGCCCGAATCTATAAAGCAAAAAGCATCAAGTTCCATTTCAATTATTGAGCAAGTAGAAAGCTCAGTTGAATTTTATAAAACCTTTGATATTATGCTTGTTCCGCTTTGGAGTGGAAGTGGTTTACGTATTAAATTAGTTGAAGGTTTGGCTTATGGTAAAGCCATTATTACTACAAGTATTGGGGCTGAAGGAATTCCTTATCTTGCTAATAAACATTTAATGATTGCGGATAGTAGTAAAGATTTTAAAAATGCAATTATAACCTTAATTAAAAATCAATCGCTTAAATTAGATTTACAAAATGAGGCTCGTGCTTTAGCAGAAGCAGAATTTAATTATAAAATAATTGCCGAAAAATTAATTGTTTTTTATCAACGATTACTCAAATCGTAAGCATTCAATTGGGTCGAGTAGGGAAGCGCGCTTAGCGGGCAAATAACCACTAATTAAGCCTACAATCATACAAACAATAAAGCCAGTAAAAATCCAAAACCAGGGCATAAAAAAACTTGATCCTAGCATTAACGAAATAGTATTTGCTGCAATTATTCCCATTAAAATTCCAAAAGCACCGCCAAATAAGCAAATCACGATGCTTTCAATTAAAAATTGAGTTTTTATGGTTTGCGTTGTTGCACCCAGTGCTTTTCTAATTCCTATTTCTTTAGTGCGTTCAGTTACTGATACTAACATAATATTCATTAAACCAATTGATGCTCCAATTAAAGTAATGATACCAATAATAATTGCACCAATTGATGCGTTGCTCATTAATCCAATTAATATATTTGCTAAATTATCTGCTCTTGTAATTTCAAAATTCTCTTGTTCACCTAAAGGCACATTTCTAATTTTACGAAATAAACCATTTGCTTCACCTAAAGCAAAATTTAATAATGTTGCATTTGGGGCTAATACACTAATAGTAAAACTCATGTCTTTTGTTGCAAAATATTGTCGAGCATTAGTCAACGGTATTATAGAAACTTTATCGCCACCAAAGCCCATACTATTTCCTTTGCTGGCTAAAACACCAATCACTTTATATTTTCCACTCCCAATAGTAATAAATTTATCTAATGCTTTTTGTTTTCCTTTAAATAAATCAAATTCTACATCTTTCCCAATAATTACAAGATGAGTTCCATTAATAATTTCTTGTGGAGAAAAATTTCTTCCTTGTTCTAATTCATAACCGCTGGTAGTTAAATAATTTTCATCACCACCAAATACCTGAATATTAGGATTTGTTTTTTCGGATTCAAATTTTAACCGAGCACTAAATGATGCCATGGTAGAAACCGCTGTTGTAACAGGAAATGTAAATTCTTTTTTAAATCTTAGCGCTTGCTTATAACTTATTGCTCCAAATTTTTTCGCACGTTTGCCATGCCTTCCAATTTTAACAGCAACATCTTTATTTCGTATCGTAAACGAATTTGCTCCCATGCTTGTAAAATTGCTATTAATAGAGCCTTTCATTGCATCAATTGCTGATGATATTCCAACTAAAGCAGTTATGCCAATAAAAATAATAAGCATCGTTAAAAATGCCCTTAACTTATTACTTTTTAACGAATCAGTAGCAACTTTTATATTTTCAGAAAGCAATAAAGCCATTTAGTAAAGGTAGTAAATTCAGACTTTATTTTTTGATTAATCCAATAAAGGAAAATAGTAATTTTAAACGGTAATTTCTTAATTGGGATGGGTTACTAAATTTATTAAATATTTTTTGAAGCTATTTCCTGCTTTCCGTTTCAATCTTTTTTATTTTGAAGGAAAAATAAAAAAGGATTTT
>CAIYSA010000415.1 GCA_903928655.1 uncultured Bacteroidota bacterium | reverse complement strand
TTTGGGTTTTGTAAGTAATATCTTTTTCTTTTAATGAAGTTACAAAATCTGAGTAATCTTCATCACTATATTTTAAAGGATCTTTACCAGTTAAAATATTTGGATGTTTAATTACATAATCATTTACATAGGTAAAAATGTAATTTTTTGTCAATAGTAAGGCAAGTATATTACTGTATTTTACAGCTTCTGTTTTTAAGTCAGGCAAAACACCAGCACCATCATAAGTTGTTCTCCCATTTTTTGTTTTAAAAGCTGTAATTAATGAATCTGGCACTTTTTCAACTCTTCCATCAGCATCTTTGTGAGTGTAATCTAAAGCTTGTATACATCTTCCGCTAGGTATATAATATTTGGCTACTGTCACTTTTAGTTTTGTGTTATAAGTTAAATCTCTTACCTGTTGCACTAATCCTTTTCCGTATGAACGTTGCCCAACAATAACTGCTCTGTCTAAATCTTGTAAAGCCCCAGCTACAATTTCGGATGCAGAAGCAGAATTATTATCTACCATTACGACTAATGGAATTTGTATGTCGAGTGGATTATTTACCGATAAATAACTTTTTTCCCAATCTTTTATTTTACCTTTTGTAAAAACAATTTCTTGTCCTTTATCTACAAATAAATTTACAATATTAACGGCTTCATTCAATAAGCCACCCGGGTTTCCTCTTAAATCTAAAATTAAGGATTTGCAATTTTTTTCTTTTAGTTTTAGAAGCGCTTCTTTTATTTCATTTGAGCAATTTTCGGTAAAGCTTGTTAATTTAATATAGCCAACCTCGTTTGTTAGCATAGTCGAATACGAAACAGCTTTTATTTTAATATCTTCACGTTTTAAATTAATTTCGATTGGTGTTGTTTTTCCAAGTGGAATAATTTTTAGTTTTATTGGTGTGCCAGCTTGTCCTTTTAATAAAGGAGAAATTTCATCTGTTTTTTTATTTTGGACATTTTGTCCGTTTACTTCAATTATTTCATCACCTGCCCTTAAGCCTGCATTATAAGCTGAAAATCCTTCGTAAGGTTCGGTGATGGTGATTTTTTTATTTACATCTTGTATCAATGCACCAACACCACCATATTCTCCAGTGGTCAGGTATTTATAATCCTCAATGTCGTTTTCGGTGTAGTAATTTGTGTAAGGATCCAAAGAAGCTAACATGGCTTCAATGCCTGTTTTCATTAATTGTCCTGGCTTAGTTTCATCAACGTAGGCAATATTTAATTCACGATAAAGTGTATTAAAAATATCTAGGTTTTTTGATACCTCAAAATAATCTTGAGTAAAATTAAATGCAAAAATTGCCGAAATGCTAATGGCAAAAATAATTATGTACTTCTTCATAAATAGCGAATTTATAACCATAAAAATAAGTTTAATTACTCATATAAATCGACATTTTGTGAAATTTTATACTATTTATAGATTATTCTGTTAAGTAAATTTATATTTTTAGATATTAAGTTTTTTTGTTACCATTATCCAACATTTAGGGCACTATTTTTGTTTTCTAAACGTTATGATAGGACTTAACCTAATTAATTAAATTTTACCACCATGGCAACAAAACAACTTACTATTCCAATGTTTCCTTTAGGTATTATGTTATTACCTGGCGAAACAAAAACGCTTCATATTTTCGAAGAAAAATACAAGCAATTAGTTTCTGACTGTTTAAGTAATGCGGCACACTTTGGAATCCCTTATTTTTTAAATAATAAAGTAGGAGATTTTGGTATTGAGGTAAAAATAGTGAAGGTTTTAAAAAGTTATGAATCAGGCGAATCTGATATTTTGGTTGAAGGTGTTCGAATTTTTAATTTAATTGAATATTCAAGTGTATTAAAACCAAAATTATATGGTGCAGGCGTTATTAGTTATTTAGATGATATTGTTGAAACGCCAACGTTAAAATTGCAAGAGTTAATTAAAGATTATTTATGGATTGCTCAACAAAATACTGTTCCTGTTGACGCTTATGATAATGCTACTTTATATAACATCGCTCGCTTGTTAGATTTATCTCACACAGAAAAATATGAATTAATAAAATTGAAATCTGTTGCAGAAAAGGAAAATTATTTGATGCAAAAAATCAGACTATTTACTTTTATTTTAAATGCTGAAAATAAATTGCAAGCAAAATTTATATTAAACTAATTTATAGTTTTTATATTCTCCAATATTCCAGCCAGTTGTTTTTTTGACAAAATTTTTAAATTTGTCTTTAAAACCAATTTTAATTTTTGATGGATCAAATGTAAATTTCCAATTTGCTTTTTCAATTCTGTTTAAAAAAACTTGAGGATGCGTTTGTTTAAATTCTACCAAACTATCAATTTCTGAATAATCAAACTCCTCAACTTTAGCCACATTTTTATTCATCCATTCATCATCATGCCACATTTTGTGAAAGTTTTCTTGCTTGGCTTGTTGTGCTTTAGGTGTCTTTACCCAGCCGTAGTGATAAATTTCAGCATCAATTTGTTTCACATTTAATTTAGAATCATCCAGTTTTCTAAAACCTTGTGCATCTTTATAAGAACGAATTGATTTGTCGTTTTTAATAATTCGAATTTCTTTACTGTACCAACGATTTGAATTTCCTATGTAATTATAGTGGCCATAAAAATGAACGTAATTAAATAACAAGCCATCTACTTTTTTATCGTCTTTGTATGTTTGCATCGCATTTTTAATGGCCTGCAATTGTTTTTCGTGCACACATTCATCACTTTGAATGTAGAAACACCAATCCGTATCTTTGCTAATGGTATCAAATGCTTTATTAGTTTCGATGGCTAATACCTGTCCGCCTTTGCGTAAACTATCATCCCACACAGTTTCGATAATTTTTATTTTAGGAGAATTAATGTTTTTGATTAATTGCAAGGTTTCATCTTCACTATTACCAACTGCTACAACAAATTCATCGCAAATGGGTAAAATAGAATTGATCGCTTCTACAACAGGATAGTCATACTTTAATGCATTTCTAATAATTGTGAAGCCAGTTACTTTCATTTGAAATAATTCAAAAATTAAAATTCTGGATTTCTTCCAACAAAATTTTGTGGAGTTATTTGTAGTAATTCTTTTTTAACAGCATCACTCACATTTAATCCATTAATAAAGGTATGCATCGATTCTTGTGTGATGTGCGTATTCGTACGTGTTAAATCTTTTAAAGCTTCGTAAGGTTTTGGATAACCTTCTCTTCTTAAAATAGTTTGAACAGCTTCGGCAACAACAGCCCAATTGTTTTCTAAATCTTTTACAAAAACAGCTTCGTTTAAAATTAATTTATCCAATCCTTTTAAAATACTTTTGAAAGCAATTAAAACATGCGCCACTGGAACACCAATATTTCTTAAAACTGTACTGTCCGTTAAATCTCTTTGAAGCCTTGATATTGGTAGTTTTGCAGCTAAGTGCTCAAACAATGCATTTGCAATTCCTAAATTTCCTTCCGCATTTTCAAAATCAATTGGATTTACCTTATGTGGCATTGCTGATGAACCAATTTCTCCGGCTTTTAATTTTTGTTTAAAATAATCCATGCTCACATAGGTCCAAATATCTCTGCTGAAATCTAGCAAAATAGTGTCAATGCGTTTCATCGCATCGCAGTAGGCTGCAATATTATCGTAATGTTCTATTTGTGTTGTAAACTGACTTCGGTTTAAGCCTAAGGTGTTATTTACAAATTCATTTCCAAAAGCAATCCAATTGTTGTTTGGATAAGCAACATAATGCGCATTAAAATTACCAGTTGCGCCACCAAATTTTGCTGAAAAAGGGATTGATTTTAATTGATTTAACTGAATAGTTAACCGTTCTACAAACACATAAATTTCTTTTCCTAAGCGAGTTGGTGAAGCTGGTTGGCCGTGAGTACGCGCAAGCAATGAAATATTTTTCCATTCTTTTGCTAATGCTGTTAATTTTTCTATAACTAAATTTAATGTTGGAATTACAATTTCATGAGTTGATTGTTTAAGAGAAAGTGGAATGGATGTATTGTTAATGTCTTGCGATGTTAATCCAAAATGAACAAACTCTAAATAATTTTCTAAACCTTGTTGCGTTAATTTATCTTTAATAAAATACTCAACAGCTTTCACATCATGATTCGTTGTTTTTTCTGTCTCTTTAATAATTTCAGCATCTGCAAACGAAAAATTTTGATATACTGATTTTAAGTTTTCAATTTGACTATTTGATAATTTTGGTAATTGCGGTAAACCTTGTTGAGCTAATAAAATAAAGTATTCTATTTCAACTTGTACACGGTATTTTATTAACCCAAATTCCGAAAAATAAGTTGCTAATTCGTTAGTTACTTTTCTATATCTTCCATCAATTGGAGAAATAGCTGTTAAATTAGTTAATTCCATATATTTAAATAAAGTGTAAATATACTCAATTATGAAAGGATAGCCAACGGCTCAATTTCTTAATTACGGATAAACGGAATGGGAGTTTCTACTAATTTTTGCTGTGGTAATTGCTGGTATGGTGCTAATCCAAACTTTTCGTTAACCTCTAAAAGCGCTGCTAATACTAATTGGGAATAGTTTTGGGAAGCCGACTTAAAATGTTTTGTTTCGGTGTGCCAAAGGGTGTAAATTAAATTAATATCACCTTGCGTAGGCCTGAAACTAAATAAAGCTTTTTTTACATTACCAGCTCCTGCGTGGTATGAATGCATCACCAATAATCTAAACCATAAATCATTTTCTTTGTAATCTTTGATGCCTAGTGAGTCTAATATTTCTCTTGTTTTCGGAATGCAAATTTTCTTTATAAGACTTGAGGCTGCATAAGCTGAACGATCAAAATCTCTGCGTTCATCTATTTTACTATTTACTTTTAATCCGAAAAGCCAAGCTACATCTTTCATTAACTGAAATGGGCCATAAGCACCTGCATTTGATTTTTGTAACTTATTAGGACTTTCAATCATTAAAATAGCTTGAGCGTACCAAGGATCAACACCATTTGCCACAAAATCATTTATGCCTTTATTAAAATTAATAGAAGCTTTTTCGAAATCGTAAAAAAAACTTTTTCCAGTAGTCATTAAAATACGCGCCGAATCCATTAAACAATTCATATAGCGTAAACTATCTTTGACAGCATTTTTTTTAGTAATACACAAAGTGTCCCATTTATAACAATGAACAGTATGCAGAATGTGTCTGTTCTCTGGACGATTTAGTAATGCGCTATCTTTATTTAAATGCATAATTCTTCTCCAAAAAACAACATTTGGCAAGGTATCACAACGCAAATCATACACCTGTTTGTTAAAAACAAAATCAGTTTTCTCTTTCGTAGTTAAGTTTGGAATTGTAATCACGTCTTCTCTTAAATTAAAACTTGGTGTATAAGAAATTAGGTTGCTATCCGGAGGAGCAACTAATAGCTTTAAAGCAACAGTTATGGAAATTAATAAAGACATGATTTAGAACATTAAAAAGATACTATTATAACGTTGAATTATTTAAAAGTATCATTATTTTTTTCAACAATTTAAATTTTATAAATGTTAAAGCAATTTACAAAATTAAATGTTAAATAATTGAAGCTTTTGATTTTATTTAGTTGGCCTTGACTTTTTTTAACAAAAAAAGCATCCGTTAATCAACGAATGCTTTTTAAAATATAAGTTTAAAATTTATTTAGCGTATGTAGCGCTTGCCGACATTAACTCACGATTCATGCGAGCAATGTTTTCTAAAGAAATTCCTTTCGGACATTCTGCTTCACAAGCACCAGTGTTTGTACAATTTCCGAAACCTTCTTCATCCATTTGTGCAACCATTTTAAGTACACGTGCTTTGCGCTCAACTTGACCTTGTGGTAACAATGCTAATTGAGATACTTTAGCTGAAACAAACAACATCGCCGAACTGTTTTTACAAGCAGCTACACAAGCACCACAACCAATACAAGCTGCTGCACCAAATGCTTCGTCTGCCGCATCTTTAGATATTAAAATAGTATTAGCATCTTGTGGGCTACCAGTATTTACTGATACATATCCACCTGAAGCAATGATTCTATCAAAGGCACTTCTATCAACTGCTAAATCTTTAATTACCGGAAATGCGCCGCTTCTCCAAGGTTCAACAACTATTGTATCACCAGTTTTAAAACTACGCATGTGTAATTGACAAGTTGTTACACCATCTTTTGGGCCGTGAGGACGACCATTGATGTACATACTACACATACCACAAATACCTTCGCGGCAATCGTGATCAAAAGCAATGGCTTCTTTTCCTTCAATAATTAATTTTTCGTTTAATACATCAAACATCTCTAAAAACGACATATCTACTGAAATGCCTGTTAATTGATGTGTTTCAAAGCTTCCTGCAGCTTTGCTGTTTTTTTGTCTCCAAACTTTTAAAGTTAGATTCAATTCTTGTCCGTGACCTGATCCCATTATTTTATATTTAAATAATTAGTATTGTGTGTATTTATTATATCGTGAACTATAGTCTTTTATAAACTCAGAAATATCTTTATAGGTGCGACTATAATCTTCATCTAATGCTTTGTGACTTGCTAATGCTTCATAGGCTTTATCAAAATCTTTTGTCCAAATTGATGCTTCAGCAATATTTAAATATAATGCTGCTGCAACATCCTTATTGATACGGGCATCTTTATTTGTTTTATCAATCTCAGCAATGTCTTTTTCCCAAACAGCAACAGCTTCTTTTAATTTAGCAATCATTACATCTTGTTTTGCAGGAATGTTAACATATACAAAAGCATTTTTAACTTTTTCAAGTGCTTCATGGCACTCTGGGTAAGATTGTTTCTTGTCTTTTATATCAAAAAATGTACGATCTTTTTTCGCAACATTATACCCGTAATTAATTTTTAGATAAGTATTAATGTTTTCTACTGCAAGATTTTTTGCACTTGTTTCAGCACCTTTTAATGTTGAAACCATTGATTTTTCTAAATCATTTGGTGTAACCGAATTTGTTGAACGAGTAACCCAATTATTTGGAACACTACCAGAATATACTGTTGCACCTTTATCATTTACAATAGTTAAAACAACTTGTAAAGGGTTATAATTAATTTTTGTTTTAGATGGATCAACTGTATAGCTTAATTCCGAAAACAATATTGTTATAGAACCTTTTGCTTCTGGCACTTTATTATAGCCAGGAATTACTATTTGTGCTTTAACAGTTTCTTCAGGAAAAAGAGTTGGGATAAAAGAATTGTTATTATAAACTCCAGTAGGTTTTGCTTCACCCATCACTTTAGTTGCTAATAACTTTTCGCCAAAATTCTTTTTGTCATACTCAGCTTTATCTGCTGCAGCTTGTTCTTTTCTTTCAGCAGTTTCAGTAGCCGATTCCCCAACTTTACTTCTGTAGGCGTAATCAACAATTACGGCAACTTTTTTGTCCTTTGAAATAAGTTCAACGGGAAACATTTCAAGTTCGTAATCAACGTTTGTTTTATCTGTTTTTTGTGCAAAAGTAACGCTAGAGATCAAAGAAGCGAGTAATAAGAATGTTTTTTTCATTTATTTAGGATTTATTATTTATAACTTCTTTGAGCGATTTTAATATTTTCGTATTTTAATTCTTCTTTGTTTAGTTCCCAGTTGCTTTCTGATTTGTATTCCCAAGCTGCAACATAGGCAAAGTTTACGTCATCACGTTGTGCTTCACCATCTTCTGTTTGGTGTTCTTCACGGAAGTGACCTCCACAACTTTCTTCACGGTGCAAGGCATCTTTACACATTAACTCTCCTAATTCAATAAAATCAGCAACTCTTCCAGCTTTTTCTAAATCAGGATTAAATTCATTTGCTGTACCAAGTACACGAACATCGCTCCAAAATTCTTTACGTAATGCTTGTATTTCTGCAATAGCTTCAGTTAAACCTTGCTTATTACGAGCCATACCACATTTATTCCACATAATTAAACCTAAACGTTTATGAAAACTTTCTACTGATTTAGTTCCGTTAATTGTTAAGAATTTATTGATGATATCGTTTTGTTCGTTTAATGCTTTTTCAAATGCAGGATGATTCGTTTTTAATTTCTCAATTGAATCTGCTTTATCTTTTTCAGCACTCATACGAGTAACTTCAGTAGATAAATACACACCTAATGTATAAGGAATTACATAATAACCATCAGCTAAACCTTGCATTAATGCAGAAGCACCTAAACGATTAGCACCATGATCAGAGAAATTAGCTTCACCTAATGCATATAAACCTTTTACAGTTGTCATTAAGTTATAATCTACCCAAAGGCCACCCATTGTGTAATGCACTGCTGGGTAAATACGCATTGGCACTTCATAAGGATTTTCGCCAGTAATTTGTTGATACATATCAAACAAGTTACCGTATTTTTCTTTCACAACTTCTTTACCCATTTTCATGATTTCTTCATGACTTGGATTATGAATGTTGCGTTTAGTAGCTTCTGTTCTTCCGTAACGTGCTGTATTAAATGCGAAATCTAAATACACCGCCATTTTTGAATTACCAACACCGTAACCAGCATCACAACGTTCTTTAGCACCACGAGATGCAACATCACGAGGAACTAAATTTCCAAATGCAGGGTAACGACGCTCTAAATAATAATCTCTTTCTTCTTCAGGAATATCTGTAGCCTTACGGTTATCATCTTTCTTTTTAGGAACCCAAATACGTCCATCATTACGCAATGATTCCGACATCAATGTTAATTTAGATTGGTGATCACCAGAAACAGGAATACAAGTTGGGTGAATTTGTGTGTAACATGGATTGCCAAAGAATGCTCCTTTTTTGTGAGCTTTCCAAGCAGCAGTTACGTTACTTCCCATTGCATTAGTAGATAAATAAAATACGTTTCCGTATCCGCCAGTACATAATAATACGGCATGGCCGAAATGTTTTTCCATTTCTCCAGTCACTAAATTACGTGCAATAATACCACGAGTAACGCCATCAATTGTAACAACATCTAGCATTTCGTGACGAGCACATAATTCAACATTACCAGAACCAACTTGGCGTTGTAATGCAGAATAAGCACCTAACAATAATTGTTGTCCAGTTTGACCAGCAGCATAAAAAGTACGTTGAACTTGTGTTCCACCGAAAGAACGGTTACTTAGCAAACCGCCGTATTCACGGGCTAAAGGCACTCCTTGTGCAACACATTGATCAATGATAGAAGAAGAAACTTCAGCTAAACGATGAACGTTTCCTTCGCGTGCTCTGTAGTCACCACCTTTAATGGTGTCATAAAATAAACGGTAAGTTGAATCACCATCATTTTGATAATTTTTTGCTGCATTAATTCCACCTTGTGCTGCAATACTGTGAGCACGACGAGGAGAATCTTGAAAACAAAATACTTTTACTTTATATCCCATTTCAGCTAAAGTAGCTGCTGCTGAAGCACCTGCTAATCCTGATCCAACAACTAATACTTCTAAGCTGCGTTTATTTGATGGGTTTACTAAAGCCACTGTTGAACGGTATTTAGTCCACTTTTGGTCTATTGCACCTTCTGGTATTTTAGAATCTAATTTTGACATATCTTAAACTTTATAATTTTTTATTATTTAATAATACCTAAAAACATAGTTACTGGCATAGATGCAAATAACAAACAAACAATGATTGAAAACCAAAATCCTATTTTTTTAAGAGTAGGCGTAAAATTTTTGTGGTTTAAACCCAATGTTTGGAAAGCTGATTGAAAGCCATGTAACATATGGTAACACAATGCACCAACACCAAATAAATAAATAGCTACAAAATACCAAATAGAAAAAATCTCATTCATGTTTTTAAATGTGTTATGTTCTTGGTGAGAAAATACTGCCACTTTAGTTGGCAACCAAAAATTACCTAAGTGAACTACTAAAAACAATAATAATAATGAACCTAAAACTCCCATGCTACGACTGTACCATTTTGAGTTGGCAGCACCATCAATTTTTGCATAAGCAACAGGGCGTGCTTTTCGATTTTGTAATGTTAACATTAATGCTTGTATACAGTGTATTATAAGTCCACCAAACAAACCAATTTCTACTATACGAATTACAGGGTTGTGCGCCATAAAATCAGCAGCTACATTAAAAGTTTCTCCGCTATCATTAAAATAAATGCAAGCATTTATGCTAACATGAACTACTAAAAATGAAATGAGGAATAAACCAGTAAGTCCCATTACTACTTTTTTTCCAATTGATGATTTTAAAAATCCTTGACTCATATGAAATTTATTTAATTTTTTACTTGGCAAATGTATAATTGTGAAGCGTCTAAAACAATATTTTTTTAGTGTTTCGCCAATTTTAATAACAATATTAAGCCTAACAAGGTTTAAACTTGGACTAAAAACGCCTTATTTGGAATTGTTCTAAACTTGAAGCGGTTTTTAATACGTATAATTTGTTAGGTTTTTATTTTATATTTAGAGATACGCCAAATAAGATTACGATTTAAAATACTTATTGCTGTTATAACTCCCGAAAACAAAGCGGAGCAAACGCCAACAGCTACAATATCTTGGCCTGTTAGAAACAAGTTTTTATAATTAGTTTTTGGTCTTAATTGTTTAAGTTCAAACCTTTGTGGCGTATGTTCTAGGCCATATATTTCTCCTTTATTATAATTTGAAAAATGTTTAGTTGACAAAGGAGTTGATAATTCGCAAATTTCAACATGACCTTTAATTTGGGGTAAGGTTTCGTATAGTTTATTTAGTAGTTGTAATTTAATATTTTCCTTTGTTTTTTCATACGCTTCACCCCTTTTTTGCCATTTGTTATTTTCCCATTCCTCAACCCATTCATAAGGGTATGAGCTTAAAACTTCGATTGTTGATGTATTTGGATGGTTTTTTTGCCAACTACTATCTTTTGCAGATGGAAATGAAATATAAAAGAAAGGAGATGCACTATCTTTTTTTTCTAAGTGATGTTTTAAAGAAATATCAAGTTTATAGTTTTCATAAATCCAAATATTATGTTTTGGTAACTTTAGGAATTCGTCAGATTTATTTAGCCCAATATATAAACACACATTTGCAACTGAAGGTTTTATTTTGTTTAACTCAATTGTATTTTCTGATTTTTGAAATTCTTTTGAAATTAAAACATTAAATGTATTGTGTGCACCCGCGTTACTAATAATTTTTTTTCCATAAATAGTATCCCCATTTTGCATCAAAACACCAATAGCTTTATTTTTCTTAATAATAATATTTTTTACATCAGCTTTAATTGCAATAGTGCCTCCATTTGATTCGATTACATTAATCATACTTTGATGAATTTTTGATGAACCACCAACTGGGTAGGCGGCACCTTCTAAGTAGTGAGAAATAACTAAAGCATGGATGCCAAAACTACTCTTCAATGGCGTTAATCCATAATTGCCACATTGTGCACAAAGTACGTTTATTAGCTTTTCGTTAGTTGTTAAATTTGACAGTACTTCGTATGTAGTTTGTCTGGAATATTTTAAAAAGTTTTTCTTAAGGCTATTCCCAAATATGGTGCTTAACCAATTAGGCATTGTTTTTTCAGTAATAAAGAGGGATGCGCAGTTGCTTACTTTAATAATTAAATCATAATATAAACGTATTGCTTTTTCTTCTTCAGGGAAATATTCAATCAATTGGTTTACTTGTTTTACAAATCCTTTACGGAAATTATAAGTATTGCCTTCAATAATTGTTTGATCATATATATCGCCCATATCATCCCATAAAAGTTTACCATCGGTAACATAATCAAAGGTTTTTCGTAACAATGAATTTTCAATATTTACTTGTCCAATATAGTGAGCTCCAACATCCCATTCAAATTTTTTTCGTTTAAATGTGTGGGTAAAGCCACCTGTTTCGTAATGTTTTTCGAGGACTAAAACTTTTTTTCCTGCTTTTGCTAAAAATACAGCAGTAGTTAAACCACCAACACCTGATCCAATAATTATTGCATCATATTTGTTTTTTGTAAGTTCAGATGTGTATTTATTTTTCAATGAATGAGATGTTCAATTAAATATAATATTAATAATTAGGAATTACTTTAATTATCTGTTTATGCCTTTTTTATTAAGAGTTTCTTGATACGCTTTTGCGTTTTTTTGATGAACAGAATAGTTATTTGTATAATTTGAATAGCCACTAAAATCTGGCTTTGCACAAAAAAATGTATGATTATGTTTGGTGTAATTTAAAACTGCATCAATAGTCGATGGTTGAACCAAACAAATTGGGCCAGGAGGCAATCCTTTGTACATATAAGTATTATATGGAGAATCAATTTCTTTGTCAATTGATAAGACTCGTTGCACTTCAAAATTTTGATTTGCGAAAACAATCGTTGGGTCTGCTTGCAATTTCATGCCTAGTTTTAAACGATTTATGTATACACCAGCTATTTTCTGTTGTTCTGTTTTAATATTACTTTCACTTTGTGTAATTGACGCAATTGTTATTATTTCTGGTATAGAATAGCCTATTGCTTTTGCCTTATTTTTTCTATCATTTGTCCAAACATAATTGTATGACTGTTTTAATAATTGAATTAACTCTTCTAAAGTTGTTGCCCAGCTTATTTCGTATGTTTTAGGAACAATTAAACACATCATGTTTTTCGAATTCAACTCAAATTCCTCAGAAAGTTTGGCGTTATTGTTACAAAATTCTTCTAATTCACTATTTTCTATTTCTATTTTATCAGCAACGTAATTAATTAATTGTTGTTGAGTGCGAATTTGTGAATTGAAAAACAATTTTACTTTTTCTTGTTTATTTTTTATTATTGCATTTACAATTGATCGATTACTCATTCGCTCATCAATCCTAAATTTACCGAAATGAATATTGTTTTGTAAATTCATTTTTCGAGCAGTCCATTCAAAACTTTCTTTATCCTCAATTATATTTTGAGCATAAATTTCATCTAACATTTCGTTATAGGTTGCGTTTGATTTTATATAGATATAAGTGTATTTTTTCCCATCCAATCTAACATTGCTTTTAAAAACATTTTCATAAGCCCAATAACCAACAAATATAATACTTGCCAATAGTGCGGTTAAAAACATTTTTTTTATAATCCCCCCTTTTGATTTAGCCATTTTAAAATATTTTAAAAAAAACTTTCTTTAATTATTACAAACACACCAACGCATAATGTAAACCATCCAAAAGCAGGTTTTAATTTTGTTGATGAAACTTTATCTGACAAAAAACTTCCAACTATAATCCCAAAAACACATACGCTTGAAATGCACAAAAGTAATAACCAATTTATTTCCTGATGCCCTAAATTGCCAGTAAATCCAATGAGGGAATTAATTGCAATGATGCAAAGCGAAGTGCCAATTGCTTTTTTAAAACTAAGTCTTAAAAAAAATATCAAAACAGGAACAATTATAAAACCGCCACCTGCACCAATAAATCCTGTAATAAAACCAACAAATACACCAAGTATGATTACAATTGGCAGGCCTAATGGACTTTTTGCAAACTCATCCCATTTTACTTGATTAATTTTATTTGGCTTCCCTTTTTTTATCATGAAAAATGATGAAAATAGAATAAGGATAGAAAACAAAAACATAATTAAAACATGTTTAGATATTTGGATATTAAACCAGTCAAAATGATTTGGGATTGACGGCATAATAAATTTCCTTACGCAAAACACTGTTATCATTGATGCTATAGCGAATTGTAAAATAGATTCAACACTTATTTCTCCTTTTTTTAAATAAGTGATTGCTCCAATTAAAGAAGTAATGCCGACTATAAATAAAGAGTAGCTTGTAGCGTCATCCGCTTGGAAGCCCATTATATAAACTAAAACTGGAACTCCAAGAATTGAGCCACCACCACCAATTAAGCCTAAAATTAAGCCAATAAATAAAAAAAGTATTATGCCGATTGTTGTCAATTATCTTTTTACAACATTACTTAAAATACTCAGTTCTTTTAATTGTTCGTCGCTAATTTCACTTGGGCTATCAATCATGACATCTCTGCCAGAATTGTTTTTTGGAAATGCGATAAAATCTCTTATACTATCGCTACCTCCAAATAATGAACACAATCTATCAAATCCAAATGCTAATCCACCATGTGGTGGAGCACCAAATTCGAAAGCATTCATTAAAAAGCCAAATTGTTTTTGAGCTTCTTCTTTTGTGAATCCAAGTAAATCAAACATTTGTGCTTGTATGTCTTTATTATGAATACGAATACTACCACCACCAACTTCAACGCCATTAATTACTAAATCATAAGCATTTGCTCTAACGGCACCTGGATTTGTTTTTAATAACTCAAAATCTTCGGGTTTCGGAGATGTAAACGGATGATGTTTTGCGTGCCATCTTCCAGCTAAAGATGCTAATAAATTTGGGTCGCCATCATTCCATTCTAACAATGGGAAGTCAATTACCCATAACGCAGAAAATGTATTTTTATCTCTTAATCCTAAACGCGAGCCCATTTCTAAACGTAATTCACTTAATGCTTTTTGAGTTTTTTCTTCAGCACCTGCTAATATTAAAATTAAATCTCCAGCTTCTGCATTAAATGCCTTGGCCCATATTTTTAATTCTTCTTCGTTGTAAAATTTATCAACGCTCGATTTAATTGTTCCATCTGAATTAACACGCGCATATACTAAACCGGTAGCACCAATTTGTGGACGTTTAACAAATTCCGTTAATTCGTCTAATTGTTTGCGCGTATATTCTGCTGCGCCTTTTGCACAAATTCCAATAACAGATTCTGCACTATCAAACACTGGAAAACCTTTGCCTTTCACAACTTCATTTAACTCTACAAATTTCATTTCGAAACGTGTATCAGGTTTATCGTTTCCGTAAAATTTCATTGCGTCTGCATAGGTCATGTGTGGCACATGCGGCATGTCTATATTTTTTACTGATTTAAATAAATGACGTATTAAACCTTCAAACGTATTTAAAATATCTTGCTGTTCAACAAAGCTCATTTCACAATCTATTTGTGTGAATTCTGGTTGTCTGTCAGCTCTTAAATCTTCATCTCTAAAGCATTTTACAATTTGATAATAGCGATCAAAGCCACCAACCATTAATAGTTGTTTAAAGGTTTGTGGCGATTGTGGTAAAGCATAAAACTGCCCTTCATTCATTCGGCTTGGTACCACAAAATCTCTTGCACCTTCTGGTGTTGATTTAATTAATACAGGAGTTTCAACTTCCAAGAAATCTAATTTATCTAAATAGTTTCTGGTTTCAATTGCCATGCGATGGCGTAACTCTAAATTTTTACGCACTTCATTTCGTCTTAAATCCAAGTATCGATATTTCATTCTTAATTCGTCCCCACCATCGGTATTATCTTCAATTGTAAATGGAGGTGTTTGTGATTCATTTAATATTTTAAATTCTTTAACAAGAATTTCAATTTCACCTGTTGGGTTATTTTTATTTTTGCTTTCACGTTCAATTACGTTTCCGTGTATTTGAATCACATATTCACGACTCACGCCTCTTGCTTGCGCATTCATGTCTTTATCTATTTCTTCATTAAATGCTAATTGTGTAATTCCATAGCGATCTCTTAAATCAATAAAAGTCATTCCTCCTAAATCTCTTGATTTTTGAACCCAGCCACATAGTGTAACTGTTTTAGTAATATCAGAAAGTCGAAGTTCTCCGCAAGTGTGTGTACGTAACATAGTTTTTTAATAAGCCCCTAAGGTATGCTTTTTTTAGAAAAAGTATTGAGCAAAAATTGAAAACCATTTACACTTGATCACTTTTTACGCCTTTCGATTTATTTTTAAAATTCATTATTTGGATTAGTTTTACGATTTACGCATTCTAAAAGCTACATTTGTATTTTTTATGAAAACTAAAACAGCGTCTTGGATTATTTTAATTGTGCTTTCTTGTATTTGGGGTAGCTCGTTTATTTTGATGAAGGAAGGTTTAAAGGGGTTTTCGAGTGATGAAGTGGCAGGTTTAAGAATAACCATTGCTTCTATATTTTTACTTCCTTTTTTGTTCAAATATTATAAAATTGATTTAAGGAAAAATCTCAAAGGGTTATTATTAGCAGGCGTTTTTGGCAATTTAATTCCCGCATTTTTGTTTACAAAGGCCGAAACTGAAATCAGCAGTAGCTTAACAGGTATGTTGAATGCCTTAACGCCTTTATTTACAATTTTAATTGGCGTAACACTTTTTAGACAAAAAATAACAAGGAATCAGTTAATTGGAGTAGGGCTTGGTTTTTTTGGAGCAATTGCTTTAATCTATTTTGGAGAAAATTCTGAATCATCAAGAAACGCCATGTATTGTTTGTTGATTGCCATAGCAACTTTATCATATGCCATTAGTGTAAATGGGATAAATACGTATTTAAATGGAGTCAATTCAGTAGCAGCAACTGTTTGGTCGTTTACCTTAATTGGACCAATTGCGGCTATTTATTTATTTGGTTTTACCGATGTTGTAAAACACGCTAATGAAAACGCCGAAGCTAGTGCATCTTTGTTTTTTATATCCATTTTAGCCATTTTTGGCTCTGCCTTATCGGTGGTGGCGTTTAATCAACTCATTAAGTTATCAGGAACTGTTTTTGCGTCGAGTTGTACGTATTTAATACCAATTGTAGCCATTGGCTGGGGATTTATGTATGGAGAAGTCATTAATTTACTCCAAATAGTGATGGTTGGAGTCATCGTTTTAGGGATTTGGGTTATGAAACTGAAGGGAAATACTGTCGTTGAGGAAGTTGAAGTGACTGAAATTAGAATCGAGAAAGAGTAATTTTTACTTTTTTGCCTATTATTTGAACCTTAAATTGTTAAAAAGTATTGAAAAACTTTGGCAGATAGAAAAAACCGTCTATCTTTGCCATCCTTAAAAAAAATTATTAACTAAAAACCAATACCCAATGTACGCAATTGTAGAAATAGCAGGGCAACAATTTAAAGTGGAACGAGGCAATAAAGTTTACGTTCACCGCCTAGATGCTAACGAAGGTGCAAAAGTAGAGTTTGACAAAGTTTTCTTAATCGAAAATGATGGAAAAATTTCTATTGGAAGCCCAACTGTTGATGGCGCAAAAGTTGCAGCCACAGTAATAGAACATATTAAAGGTGATAAAGTAATCATCTTTAAGAAAAAAAGACGTAAAGGTTACCAAAAATGGAATAATCACCGCCAATGTTTAACTCAAATCTTAATTCAAGGAATTTTAGGTAAAGGTGAATCATTGAAAGAAGAATTGAAATCTGAAAAAGCAGTAAGAAATTTCTTACCGCCTTCTTTAAGAAACAAAGTTGAAAAAGTTGAGGTTGTTGCTGAGAAAAAAGCTCCAGCTAAGAAAGCTGCAGCCAAAAAAGCTCCAGCTAAGAAAGCAGCTAAATCAGAAGATTAATAACATATTAAAAACTAAATACAATGGCACATAAAAAAGGCGCGGGTTCCACGAATAACGGTCGCGAATCGCACAGTAAACGTTTAGGAGTAAAAATATTTGGAGGTCAAGCTTGTATTTCTGGTAACATTATTGTTCGCCAAAGAGGTACTCGCCACAATCCAGGTGTAAATGTTGGAATGGGAAAAGACCATACATTATTTGCATTAGTTGATGGAAAAGTTGTTTTCAAAAAGAAAAAAGATGACCGTTCGTATGTATCGGTTGTTCCTAACGAAGCATAATTTTATCAAAAAACTACATTCAGAAAAGCTCTTTGGTAAACAAAGGGCTTTTTGTGTTTAGAGCTTTCAAATACATTTTACATTTTGGAGTATATAAACTCTCAATTTCAAATTTTTATAATTCATTACAAAGGTTAAATTTACAGCACCAAATAAATAATTATGTTACAATTAAGCTACATCAGAGAAAATAAAGAAGACGTTTTAAAACGTTTAGCTATTAAGAATTTTAAAGATGCCGAAAGCATTATTGATTCTATTTTACAATTGGATGATAATCGTAAATTAGCTCAACGCCAAGCGGATGATGTTAAAGCGGAAGCTAATGGTTTAGCTAAACAAATTGGTGAACTCATGAAAACTGGTAAGAAAGATGAAGCTGAAACGCTGAAACTTAAAACTACTGAATTGAAACTAAATGAAAAACAATTTGATGATGAGTTAAAAGCGATTGAAGCTGAGATTCAAAAAATATTAGTAACTGTTCCAAACACACCAAATTTAACAGTACCAAAAGGAAAAACGCCTGAAGATAATGAAGTTGTCAATGAAGTTGGAGCAATTCCTGTATTACATGATAAAGCTGTTCCGCATTGGGAATTAACGACTAAATTTAATTTAATAGATTTTGAATTAGGTGTAAAATTAACAGGTGCTGGTTTTCCTGTTTATAAAGGAAAAGGTGCTAAATTGCAACGTGCATTAATTAATTATTTTTTAGATAAAGCAACAGCAAAAGGTTATAACGAAGTTCAGGTTCCTATTTTAGTGAATGATGTTAGTGGTTACGTAACAGGTCAATTACCTTATAAAGAAGGACAAATGTACCATTGCCAAGTTGATGATTTATATTTAATTCCTACAGCTGAGGTTCCTATTACAAATATGTATAGAGACGTGATGCTAAAAGAAAGTGATTTGCCAATTAAAAATTGTGGCTACACACCTTGTTTTAGAAGAGAAGCAGGAAGTTACGGAAAAGATGTACGTGGTTTAAATCGTTTACATCAATTTGATAAAGTTGAAATTGTACAAATTACACAACCCGATAAATCTTACGAAACACTTGAAATGATGCGTGAATTTGTTTCTGGTATTTTACAAGAATTAGAATTGCCTTACCGTACTTTAAAATTATGCGGTGGCGATATGAGTTTTGGATCTGCATTAACTTATGATTTAGAAGTTTGGAGCGCAGCGCAAAAACGTTGGTTGGAAGTAAGTTCAGTTTCAAATTTTGAAACATTTCAAACTAACCGTTTAAAATGTAAGTACAAAGATGCAAATGGAAAAACGCAATTTGCACATAGCTTAAATGGAAGCGCTTTAGCGTTACCTCGTATTGTGGCGTCTTTATTGGAAAATAACCAAACAGTGGATGGAATAAAAATACCAAAAGTATTAGTGCCTTATACAGGTTTTGATTTTATTGGGTAGTATTTAATTAATTACTTCGGCTTTTGTGGTTCCGTTATATTGAATAATTAAAGGTTGTTTTGTTTCTTGAATACTTAGATTATTAGAAAATTGTTTAAAGTCAAAATCAATTGGTAAAATTACAAAACGGTATTTGTGATGATTTAATTTTAACTCATTTATAACTTTTGTTTTTTCAACCTGAGAAAATTCTTCCAAAAATAAATTTTTAGGTTTTACCTTAAAGTGTAAATAATAATCAATAGCAATGAGTTGTTTTAACACGACATCATTAGGATATTGGATACTTACAAATCGGGTTAATATTTCAAACACATCGTTTAACGAATATTTGTGGTAATCTTTTTGAGTTCCAAAATATGCGCCAAGGTTTAGTAAAAAATCGAAAATACTGTAATGTGTTGTTACATATTTCAACGTGTTAATGGCTTTTTTTCCGTTCCAGTAAATTTCTAATGCATGTTCTAATTTTACAATTTGAGCCAGTTGTTCTTTTGTTAAATAATCACTTTCAATAATTTGATAAGGAGGCATGGGGTCATAAACAAAGCCGTGCTGACTTGATTTATCACGCAATGGTGTTCCTTTTAAAAATTTCAAAAAGCCTAATTGCATTTCAGGAGCAAATAATTTAAACACTTCTTCGATACTATATTTAATATCATCCCATTCATCAAGTGCTAAGCCAACAATTAAATCAAGGTGCATTTCAATTTTATCTTGTAAGTCTAAAATTATGCCTTTTGTTTTTTCGAAACTTTGTTTTCTACTTACTTGTAAATTTGCTTTTTGGTTTACTGTCTGTATTCCTATTTCAAAACGAAACAAATCTTTAGGAACTTTTTCATGGATATATTTTATAATATCAGGATGTAAAATATCAGCAGTAATTTCAAATTGAAACACATTTTGAGGTTGATGGTGTTCTAATATAAAATCAAAAATATCAAGCGTAAAATCTTTTTTAATATTAAATGTTCTGTCTAAAAACTTAACTACTTTTCCATGCTCCATCATGTGAAGCAAAGTTGCTTTGATGCTGGCATTTGGTAAATACCTAACTTTATTATCTAAACTTGCTAAACAAAATTCACACTTGTAAGGGCAACCGCGCGACGTTTCGATGTATAAAACTTTATTTAGTAAGTCTTCGGGCTTATCAAAACGATAAGGCATGCTATTTTCAAAATTCTTTAAATCAAACATTGGAGCCGTTTTATTTGCAACAATCTGATTATCCTTTTTAAACACTAAACTCTGAACTAATTCAACATTCGGGAAACTTTGAATAAATTCATTAAATGGTGTTTCTCCTTCGCCAACTATGATATAATCAACATCACTTCTCGAAATTACATTTTCATATTCGTAACTCACTTCTGGTCCTCCTAATAAAATTTTGGTATGAGGGTTTAATCGTTTAATGCGTTCAGTAACTTCTAATGTTTGTGTAATATTCCAAATGTAACAGCTAAAGGCAACTACATCATATTGAGCACATTCTTCTGCAATATCATTTTTATCTTCTTTAATTGTAAATTCCTTCCAGTCTAAACCTTCAAATTCGTGATTTAATTCATATAATAATCTAATTGCTAAATTAGTATGAATGTATTTTGCATTAAGAGTGGTTAATAGAATTTTCATTGGTTAGTAAAGATACATTTTTATAAATCTTTAAACTATATTTAGGAATAAATTACTTATAATTTCAATCGGTAAGCAAAGGAAAAATGCCTAGTATTAAAATAGCCATTAAACTGAGCGCTATTCCTAACCAATTTTTTTTCGATAATTTTTCTTTAAAAACAATAACGGAAACAATAGTGGCGAGTGTTAATATGCTGAGGTTATTAATTGGAAATAAAGCAGAGGGTTCAAGAATCTTACTGTTCAATGCCTTTATTATAAAAAACATGGTTCCATAATTTATAATTCCTAAAATAATTCCTGCAGGAATAGATTTTAACTGAAATTTTTCTTTTTTAATGATGAGTTGATACAACAAAACAATTACGCCAAACAGAAAGGCCGTTGAAAATATAGTAGATAAAAAGGCATCAAAATTTTCATCATTTAATAAATTGCGCTGCGCATAATTAATTGTCGAATCAATTATCCCACTGCAAATAAAAATTATTAATGGAAACAGCCACCAGTTTTTTTGCTGTGGCATATCACTATTTTGTTTATGCGAAACTAAATACACAGCAATAATTGCCAAAATAATTCCAATAATTTTAAATGCAGTAATGCTATCTCCGTAAAATAGTATTGCCAAAGAAATTGGAATTACAACCGACATACGATTTGCTACTTGGGCTACAGAAATGCCTAATTTTGCTGTTGTTTCTGATATAACAAACAAACTACCAATAAACACAAGGCCTAAACCTAGTGCAAAATAAAACCATGGTTGTTCGACTGCATTTAAAGGTGTAACATTAGATTTTGAAGTTAAAAAACCTAATGAGCCTGCTACAATATAATTAACAATAATAGTTTGAAATGAATTGATTTTATTAATTGCAATTAATTTAAAAGAAATGCCAAATAAAATGGATACGAAAATCGAGAGTGTTAAAAAAATCATTTATTTGAGTTTGTTAGTATGTATAATTTGTCTTTACCAATGGTTTGAAAAGAACTTGTTTTAAAATCTAGAAATGGTGCGTCGATACCTTTTTCAAAATTCAGATTTTGATTGACAAAAATTCTCGCTTCGTCCCACATTTCTGTATTTATAAAATGTTCTAGTGTTCGTGAACCACCTTCCACAATAACGGAATTAATATTTAAATCATAAAGTTGATGTAACAGTTCATCAATAAAATTGGTGAAATCAATTTTTATCCAATGTAAATTTTCTTTTGTTTCGTTTTTGATTGAATTAAAAATGAGTGTTTTTGCTTTTGCATCAAACACTTTATAATTTAAATTCAAATCAAGCGTTCTGTCAATGACTATTCTTACTGGATTATTTCCTTCATATAAACGAGCTGTTAGTTGTGGGTTATCCACAACGACTGTATTATGGCCAACTAATATGGCTTGTTCCTCTGTTCTCCATTGATGCACCAATGTTTTGCTTTCTTCACCCGTAATCCAATTGTCTGCCATGTTTGGCGGCAATGGCATTTTACTGATAAAGTTGTCGTTTGTTTGTGCCCATTTTAAAATAACATACGGACGTTTTTTTTCGTGAAATGTAAAAAATCGTTTGTTTAACTCTTTACACTGGTCGTCCAAAATACCATGTATCACTTCAATTCCTGCTTCTTGTAATTTTTTAATTCCTTTTCCTGAAACTAATGGATTTACATCTAAATTTCCAACCACTACTTTTTTAATTCCCTTGCTAATGATTAAATCAGCACAAGGAGGTGTTTTTCCATAATGCGAACATGGTTCTAAATTAACATACAGAGTGCAATCTTTTAAAATGTGATGATCAACTTTGTTTATGGCATTTGGTTCAGCATGCTCACTTCCATATTTAGAATGAAAGCCTTCTGATATGATTTTATAATTATGCACAATGACACAGCCAACTAAAGGGTTTGGAGCCACATGTCCCATGCCTTTTTTTGCAAGTTCAATGCAACGTAACATGTATGTTTCTTGGTTATTGATTGACATTGGTTTTTCAGAATCTGTTTGTTTTTTTATCCATCATTAGTTGCAAACGTATTTAGGTTTTATACCTTCAGTAAAGATATTGTTTCTTTTTTAATAATTATATTTATTACATTCAGTGATTATATATTTTCTTCCAATTAATTTTATCTAATCTTAAAAAAATGAATAAATTTTTTT
>CAIYSA010000414.1 GCA_903928655.1 uncultured Bacteroidota bacterium | reverse complement strand
CTTCCAACAAATCCGCTAATGCGCGTTAATAATTTTCCACCTCCAATTCTATCTAAAAAAAGTTTAAGGTTTTGCTGCTGTGGTGGTAAAGTTTCGTGAGTTTCTTCGTCAGCATTTTCGTAACTAAAATTTGGGTTTGTTGAGTAAACCACATTTACTCTGGTTTTATCTTTTTTACTCATCTTTTTCTAAATATGAAATAACTGGTTATACTTCCTAAAATTAAACTGATTAATGCAACTAAAGCAATGATTTTATAATTTGTTTTTTCTTTTTCTGTATCTGAAAAAGGTTCCTCATTACTAATTAGCTCTGTATTTTCTCTCGCAATTGTAATTAAACTATCTTTTAAATTTTGATGTTTTTTTAGGTATGTGATAGCCGAATCATACTTCCCTTGTGCCTCAAACCATTCAGATTTAATACTATAAAGATTTACTAGTTCATCAAATATTTCATACTTAATGCAACTGTTGTCAGCCAATGATATATAATTAATTGCTTCATCATATTTTTTTTGTTTCGTTAATACATCAGCAATGTTTAAATAACTATTTGCTAAATCAACTTCATCATCAATTAATACGCGCATTTTTAAACCTTCTTGCAAATAGGCTAGGGAAGTGTCTAACTTATTTTGGCTTGTTAAAGCAATGCCTATATTATTATTGCAAGTAGCAATTAATTCGTAATCACTTAATTCGTTGGCATAAATTAAAGCTTGTTTTAAATTTAAAACGGCGGCATTATCTTGTTTTTGTGTATGTTTTAAAGCTGCAATATTTATTAAACAGCGGGTAATTTCCTTTGTATTGCCTAGCTTATTATTGAGTTGAAGTGCTTGTAGATAGCTAGATTCGGCTAATTTAAAATAATTTATATCACTATAAATATTTCCTAAATTAGATAAATTAATAGCACAACCTGCTTGGTTATGGATGTTTTGATTGAGCGTTAACGCTTTTTTTTGATATTGAAGTGCTTTTAAATAATGTGTTTTTTTATAATTTAAAATTCCTAATAAATTATAGGCCTTTGCCAAATGCTTTTGATTATTACTTTTAATGGCTTTTTTATAACAAGCGTCTGCAAATATCCAGGCATTATCAGGATCTGAATTGCGTAAACTAAATCCTTGAATGTACAACTGATTCACACTTTCAGTATCATTTTCAATACTATTTAATTGAAATAGAAGTGAATCTGCTGATTGTGCATTCCCAATAAAACAGGAAAGAAAAAATAATATAAAAAGTTTAAAATACATTCAAGGTAAATATAATTTGTTTTTACTTAATTTGCATTAAATTTTTTCTATTATGATGCATTATAAAATATATTTAAAGAATCCGCAGTCACATTATATTTATATAGACTTAACTGTTTCTAATATAACTACTAATTTTATTGAACTTCATTTGCCAGCATGGCGACCAGGTAGATACGAATTAGGTAATTTTGCTAAAAATATTAAACGTGTTGATGCATTTGACGAAAACAAAAAGCCACTTGCTTACCACAAAACCAATACTAACACTTGGCATATTATAACAAATGGTTCTAAATCAATTATAGTAACCTATAGTTATTATACTTCCGAAATTAATGCGGGTAATTGTTTTGCTGATGAAAATCAACTCTACATTAATCCAGTGCATTTATGCATGTATGAAGAAAGTAAAATAAACAATCCTCACGTTATTGATTTAGAAATACCTGATTCGTATAAAATCATAACCTCTTTAGCATTACATAATAAAACAATTACCGCTCCTAATTTTGATGAGTTAGCCGATAGTCCAATTATGGCGAGTGCAAACATTCAATCAGATTTTTATGAAGTTAATGGTACCAAATTTTGGTTACATTTTAATGGAGAATGTAAACCCGATTTTGAAAAAATTAAAATAGACTTTATTAAATTTACAACAACCCAATTGGCTTTTTGGGGAAGTATTCCTGTAACCGAATATCATTTTATGTTTCAGGTGTTGCCTTTTAAATTTTACCATGGTGTTGAGCATCAAAAAAGCACAGTTATTGCTATTGGACCAGGTTATAATTTAAATTCGGGTGTAACTTACGAAAGTATTTTAGGTGTTTCTTGTCACGAATTATTTCATACTTGGAATATTAAATACATCAGACCAACAGAAATGTTGCCTTATGATTTTTCAAAAGAAAATTATGCAAGAACTGGATTTGTTTACGAAGGATTTACAACCTATTATGGCGATTTATTATTATTAACAAGTGGCGTTTTTACAAATGAGCAATATTTTGAAACACTTGAAGAACGACTTGATAAACATTTCCATAATTATGGGCGATTTAATTTATCAGTTGGTGCTTCAAGTTTTGATACTTGGTTGGATGGTTATGTTCCCGGTGCTCCTTATCGTAAAACATCCATTTACGATGAAGGAAATTTAATTGCTTTTATGTTGGATGTTCAAATTTTTAAATTTTCAAATCATACAAAAGGGTTAAAAGACGTTTGTCAAGTTCTTTATAATCAGTTTGGTAAGTTAAATAAAGGATACTCGGAAAATGATATAATCTCTATTTGTGAAAAAATGGCTGGAGTTTCATTGGGTTCTTTTTTTGAGAAATACGTTTTCGGCACGGATGATTATGAAGCACCATTAACCGAATGTTTTAACTATTTGAATATTGATTGGATTAAAAAGCCAAGTTTGCATGTTTCCGAAATACTATTTGGTTTTAAAACTATTGATTTTGGACAAAATCGTAAAATATCATTAATTGCACCATATTCTCCAGCTTGGAAAGCAGGGTTAAGTATTGGAGATGAAATTATTGCCGTTAATGGTTACACACTTAAAAATGATTTTAATGATTGGATGGCTTATTTTCAAGATTCGGAAATAATTGTTACAATCTCATCATCACAATGTTTAAAACAAGTAAAACTTACCAAAAACGAAAAAGGAATAACCTATTTTCATTCAAATAAATTAAAAAATACTGATTTAGTTGATGTTTACAGCGATTGGATTAGTTTTAATAGTTAGGAATTCTCAAATGAAAATACATAAATTTAATGTCGCTTAACCAATTTGAACCTTATATGTAAATTATTTAGATAAAACTTAGGCTTTATCTTTTACAACAAAATTGTATATTAGCGCATCGAAAAATGACAAAAAATTTAGTAATAATTCCTACTTATAACGAAATTGAAAACATCGAAAAAATGATTCGAACTGTTTTTGATTTACCGCGTGCGT
>CAIYSA010000413.1 GCA_903928655.1 uncultured Bacteroidota bacterium | reverse complement strand
AGTTGGAAAAAATTTGCATCAACCGTGGTGTAAATGGCGCAGTAAATGACAAGAAATTAGTAGACATCGCTTTAGATGAGTTAACTACAATTACTGGTCAAAAAGCAGTTCCAACTATGTCTAAAAAAGACATTTCAAACTTCAAGTTGCGTAAGGGAATGCCCATTGGCGCTCGCGTTACTTTAAGAGGTGTAAGAATGTATGAGTTTTTAGATCGTCTAGTATCAGTTGCGTTACCACGTGTGCGTGACTTTAAAGGTATCAGCGATAAGGCATTTGATGGCCGCGGTAATTACACTTTAGGTATTACTGAACAAATCATTTTCCCTGAGATTGATATTGATAAAGTAAATAAAATTACTGGATTAGATATCACTTTCGTTACATCTGCAACTTCTAATGAAGAAGCATACGAGTTATTAAAAGAACTAGGTATGCCATTCAAAAGCAATAAAAAAGAAAATAACTAATTAATAAAATAGAATTATGGCAAAAGCATCCATCAAGGCAAGACAAAAAAAGCGCGAGGCAACTGTCAAAAAATTTGCTGAAAAACGCGCCGCTTTAAAAGCTGCTGGTGATTATGTAGGTTTAGATAAATTACCTAAAAATGCATCACCGGTTCGTTTGAAAAATCGTTGTCAATTAACAGGTCGTCCTAAAGGGTATATCCGTTATTTCGGAGTATCAAGGATTATGTTCCGTGACATGGCTTTGAATGGTTTAATACCAGGTGTTAAAAAAGCAAGCTGGTAATACTTTAACAAAAGTAATATTGATTTAAGTTCATTCATTTGAATACTGAAACAAACAAAATTTAGAACTGATTTAAAATACTAATATGGTAACAGATCCAATAGCAGACTACTTAACAAGAATACGCAATGCCCAAATGGCACAACACCGTATCGTTGAAATACCTGCGTCCAACTTAAAAAAGCGTATCACTGAAATCTTATATGATCAAGGATATATCTTAAAATATAAGTTTGAAGATGATAACAAACAAGGTTTAATTAAGATTGCCTTGAAGTACGATCCATCTACAAAACAACCAGCGATTCGTTCTTTAGATCGTATCAGTCGTCCAGGTTTGCGTCATTACGCGAAGCCAGCTGATATTAAAAGAGTGAGCAATGGTTTAGGTATTGCCATCTTAAGTACTTCAAAAGGAGTATTGACAGATAAGCAAGCAAAAGCCAACAATGTGGGTGGTGAGGTATTGTGTGCGATTTCTTAATAGAAAAAATTAATTCATTGCTTAGATTGCATTTAAGCCTTTAGTCGGGGCTGAAAACAACTAAGTGAAAAAATAAAAAAAACGACTATGTCAAGAATTGGAAAAAAACCGGTAACTATCCCAAAAGGGGTAACCATCACGGTAAAGGATTCAGTGGTAACTGTAAAAGGACCTAAAGGTGAATTGTCTCAAGAGATTGATCGCGACATTACAGTCGAGATTACTGAAACTGAGTTAACAGTAATCCGTCCTACAGAACAAATTCGCCACAGAGCAATGCATGGTTTATACCGTTCATTAATCAGCAACTTAGTAAAAGGAGTTACAGAAGGTTATAAAAAAGATTTAGAATTAGTGGGTGTGGGTTTTAAAGCTGTTAACGCTGGAAATATTTTAGACCTTGCTTTAGGATATTCACATAATATCATTTTTGAAGTACCTAAGGAATTGAAAGTAACAACGACTACTGAAAAAGGACAAAATCCAAAAATCTTCTTAGAAGGTAGCGATAAACAATTAATTGGTCAAGTAGCTGCAAAAATCAGAGGATTACGTAAACCAGAACCATACAAAGGAAAAGGTGTTAAATACTCTGATGAGGTGGTAAGAAGAAAAGCAGGTAAAGCAGCAGGTAAATAGTAATTAAAAATCAAAGATCCCGGCAGCATCGGGATGACAAAAAATAAATAATATGAGTAAATTAGCTCAAAGACAAAAGATCAGATACAGAATTCGTAAAAAAATAACGGGTACTGCAACAAAGCCTCGTTTATCTGTATTTAGAAGTAATGCCGACGTGTATTGTCAATTAATTGATGATGT
>CAIYSA010000412.1 GCA_903928655.1 uncultured Bacteroidota bacterium | reverse complement strand
TTTGGTAAAATCACCTCTAACAAGCGCATCAACTGCTACATGAAAATAATCAGAAATAGTAATTAATAAATCTATTGATGGTTCATTTCTATTTTCTTCATAGGCACCAAGCCTAGAACGTGTTATGCCTAAGTTGTCTGCTAATTGCTCTTGCGATAAGCCTTTTTGCAAACGCAAGTATTTTAAATTACTGAAAATTTTACTCATTTTTTAAATTGCTACAAATTATAGCACTAATATACTACATTAGATAGTATATTTACAAAGAGTTTTTGTTAAATCTTAATTTTTGTTGTTGACACGGTTTTGTAAATAAGTTTTCCCTCATTTAAAAAACCATAAAAGGCTATCTCAATAAAGAGATAGCCTTTTAAAATTTCACATAAAATGAAGTTGATATGGTTCATATAACCTAAAATAGTATATTTGCTTTTTGACTTTAATATTTAAAATAAACTTATGATAGAATTATTTAAACACATATTACATTTAGATTTTATTTGGTTATTTGCAAATTACGGAACTGCTATTTATGTAGTTTTATTTTTAGTAATTTTTATTGAAACAGGTTTAGTTGCAATGCCTTTTTTACCAGGAGATTCTTTATTATTTACCGCTGGATTATTTGCAAGAACAGGACAACTTAATATGAGTTATTTGTTGATTTTTCTATTTATTGCCGCTGTATTAGGTGATAATTGTAATTATTGGATTGGAAGGAAAATAGGAGTTAAGATATTTGATTTTAAAATTAAAGGTAGGGCAGTTGTAAAGAAAGAGTATTTAGATAAAACACATGTGTTTTTTGAAAAATATGGTACTAAAGCAATTATTATGGCTCGCTTTGTTCCATTTGTAAGAACATTTGCACCATTTGCTGCTGGCATTGGCGAAATGGATTACAAAAAATACATAGTGTTTGATTTAATTGGTGGTGCTTTATGGATTGGCTCTTTAACAACAGCTGGTTATCTTTTGGGAGAAGTTGAGTTTATAAAAAAACATATAGATTTAGTTTGTCTGGGTATTATCGCTTTTTCTGTATTTCCAATTATTATTTCATTGCTAAAAAGCAAATTGGGAGCAGAAAAAAAACAGTAATTTTTTGATAATTAAATTATGAAAGAAAAACCAAGCGAAGAAACATTGCGTCAATGGCATACTGATCCTGATAATTGGAAGTTAGGTATATTTTATTTTAATAAAAAAGATAAGCGTATTTTTCCACCAAAAAAAATTGCTTGGATGGGATGGACCGTTAATTTTGCAAATCCACTTTCAATTTTAAGCATAGTTGCAATCTTAGCATTCGTTTTTATAATGACTAAATTTTTAGATACAACTAAACATTAATTTTTAGAAAAAGTGATATCTATTAAGCTAATTTTACTAATTCTTTCCAAACAACATCAGTTATATCTGGTTTACAAGTAACTGATATTTTTTCAAGTTTAATTGGATGTATAAACTCTGTTTTATAAGAATGTAAATGAATAGATGCATTTGAGTTTGAGCGGTCAAAGCCGTATTTTAAATCTCCTTTTATAGGGCAACCAATTGTACTCAGTTGAGCTCGTATTTGATGATGTCTTCCAGTAAATAAATTTATTTGTAATAAATGGTAATTCGAAATAGAACCTAATAATTCATATTCTAATTCAGCTTTTAGAGCCCCACTTTTTTCTGTATCAAAAGCTTTTGATTTATTAGCTTGTTCGTTTTTAATTAAATAATGAGTTAAGCGTTGCTTTAGTTGAGGCGGTCTGTTTTTTACAACAGCCCAATATGTTTTTGTAATTGTTTTATCTCTAAATAGTTCGTTCATTCGAGATAATGCTTTACTTGTTTTTGCAAAAATTACAATACCAGAAACGGGCCTATCTAAACGGTGACAAACCCCACAGAAAACATTCCCAGGTTTATTATCGCGTTGTTTCAAAAAGTTTTTTACTTTTTCGGAAAGTGGCATATCTCCAGTTTTATCTCCTTGTACAATTTCCGACGATCTCTTATTAATAATAATTAAATGATTGTCTTCGTATACAATTTGAGAACTTTCTATTATTTCACTGGAATTAAACATTGGCTAAAGGTATATTAATTTTATTTCAATTTTAAAACTTCAATAATTTTGTTACAACAATGTTCAGTTGTATTATGATCGTATTTTATTATTGGAATAGTTAAAACGTTAATTAATAAAGTTTTTTTAGACATGTAATGTTTTTTGTAAGCCTTATTTACATTGTTTAAATAATCTTTTTGAATATTTTTTTCAATTAACCTTCCTCTTTTTGAAATGTTTTGAAGTAGCAAATCTGTTTCAACATCTAAATAAACAATCAGATCAGGATTTGGAATGGTTAATTTAATTTCGTTGTAATTCTTTTTATAAAGTTTAAAATCATTTAAGTTCAAGTTAGCTTTTGCAAAACATAAGCATTTATCAAAATGAAAATCGCTCACCGTTATTTTGTTTTTATTATTTTTAAAATAAGTTGAGAGTTGGTTTTGTCGTTCAATTAAAAACGAAAATTCAGTAAGTAAAGCTAACTTCTTTTTGTTTTCATAAAACAAAGGTAATAAGGTGTTTTCTTCAAATTTTTCAGGTAAAAAATGAGCCTTTAATTTCTGAGCTAAAGCATTCGCAATAGTTGATTTTCCTGCTCCAATATTTCCTTCAATTGCTATATACATTCTTTTTATTTATAAAGTGAAACCTCACAACTATCGTCACACTCCATAAGTAAAGTTTGTATGGTTTTGTTTAATGTAGGATGCAAAAAAGTGGGTGCAATTTCATTTAATGGAATCAATACAAATTTGCGCAATTGTAAACGAGGATGTGGAATAGTTAATTCTTTTGTTTGAATGAAATCAGAATTGTAAAATAACATATCTATATCTATAGTCCGAGGTTCGTAGGTTTCTTTATGATTTCGCTTTCGACCCAAACTTAATTCAATTTCGAGCGATTTTTTTAAAACTTGCCTGCTCGTCAATAGTGTTTCAATACAAATACATTGATTTAAGTATTTATCTTGATTTTCAACACCCCAAGCTTCTGTTTCATAATAGTTTGATTGACTTATTACCTTACCAATTTCATGTTTTATTTTTTCAACGGCTTTCTTCAAAGTAAATTCTCTATTACCTATATTACCACCCAAACATAAAAAAGCTACATTCATATAATTATTTACAAAAGTAAGATAAAGTAGGCTAACTTGCTTTAATATTATAAAAATCTATTATGAAAAATTTTTTCGGCGCTTTTTTTGGTTCATGTTTAGGCATTCTTTTAACAGGGATAGTTATCACTGTTATTACCATTGTTTCAATTAAAAATATGGTTGATGATGGAAATGATAAAACATATAATTCAGTTGAAAATTCAGTTTTAAAACTAAGCTTAAACGATCAAATTAAAGAGCGCACGGTAGAAAATCCATTTAGTAAAATTAATTTAGGCCCTTTAATGCCAGAAGGTTCATTAGGTTTAAATACTATTTTATTAAACATAAAAAAAGCAAAAGAAGATAAAGATATAAAAGGTATTTATCTTGAGATTAGTAATCCCATTGCTGGTTTTGCAACTTTAGAGGAAATTAGAAATGCCTTAATTGATTTTAGATCTTCAGGCAAATTTATTTATGCCTATTCTGAAACATATAGTCAAAAAGCGTATTATATAGCTAGTACTGCAAGTAAATTATATTTAAATCCACAAGGTACTTTAGAAGTTAAAGGTCTAAGTTCTCAAATTATGTTTTTCAAAAACATGTTGGATAAATTGGGTGTTGAGGTTCAAGTTTTTAGACATGGTAAATTTAAAAGTGCTATTGAACCTTTTATGCTCGATAAAATGAGTGAAGCAAACCGCTCTCAAGTTGAAACATATTTAGGGTCTTTATGGAATCATATGCTTGCTGGTATTAGTAAAAGTAGAGGAATTAATGCATCAGAAATAAATAATATGGCTGACAATTTATTAATACGAAATCCGAGCGATGCATTAAAATATAAATTAGTAGATGCTTTAAAATATGAAGATGAGGCAATGGATGATATTAAAAAAGCAATTAGCATTGATCAAAAAGAAAAAATTCATTTTGTTTCATTAGAAAAATATGCAGATTCACCTAATAAAGCAAAGTTATCAAGCAATAAAATTGCAATTGTTTATGCTGTTGGCGAAATAGTTAGTGGTAAAGGAAGTGATGATCAAGTTGGTAGTGAATCCGTTGCTAAAGCTTTAAGAGATGCTCGTTTAGATACAAGTATTAAGGCAATTGTTTTTAGAGTAAATTCACCAGGTGGAAGTGCATTGGCAAGTGATGTGATGTGGCGTGAGGTTTTATTAGCAAAAGCAGCTAAGCCAGTTGTGGTTTCTATGGGAGATGTTGCAGCAAGTGGTGGTTATTATATTAGCTGTGCAGCAAACAGAATTTTTGCACAACCAAATACAATCACTGGTTCTATTGGAGTGTTTGGTTTGATTCCAAATGCACAAAAAGCATTATCTGAAAAACTTGGAATTACAATTGATACAGTTAATACTAATAAACATAGTGATGTAGGTACAATTTTGAGAGCTGCAAGTGCTGATGAATATAATTACATTCAAAAAAGTGTTGAAGATATTTATGATGTATTTATTACTAAAGTTGCTGAAGGAAGAAATATTTCAAAAAACAATGTTGATAGTATTGGCCAAGGAAGAGTGTGGAGTGGAACGGACGCTTTAAAAATTAAATTAGTAGACGAAATTGGCGGAATTAATGATGCCATTGCTTATGCTGCTAAATTGGCAAAACTATCTAACTATAAATTAATTGATTTGCCAAAACAAAAAGATCCTTTGGAAGAGCTATTTAATACTGGTGCAGATGAAATTGAGACTCGCACAATGAAAGCTAATTTAGGTGAACAATATATTTTTATTAAGCAATTAAAAACAGTTTTACTTAAAAAAGGTATTCAAGCTAGAGTGCCTTATGAGATGATTATTGAGTAATATTTTTTTGTTTTTGTATTGATTTTAGGTAAACAAAGTAAATAGTATCATTCCTAAATTATTTTGTATAATCTTATCAAATTTTAATTATATTCGTTTAACGAAAAATAATTAATATGAAAAAAATAATACTAACAATGATTGCGTTTCTTATAACTGCAATATGCTTAAATGCTCAAGAGCCTCAGGGAAAAGCCAAAAAAGTTTCAAATGTTAAAATTACTTTTCATTCTCAAGAAGAAAAGAATGAAATTATAAAACAACAACAAGAAAAATTGAAAATTAATAAATCAGACCCTACCTATCCAAAAGATTTATTAGCATCGGAAATAAAATACCTAGAAGCCTCCATAAAAGCAATTATTATTAATCCTAAAAACTAAAATCAAACTTTTATGAAAACTATATCTACAATATTATTAGTGAGTTCTTTGAGTTTTAAAATGCTTGCTCAACTTTCTAGCTATGCATTTAAACAATCTGTTACAGTTAGTAATACATCAACTACTACTGCAATAAATTATCAATTAAAACTTACGGTTAACACGCAAACGTTAATTTCAGCCTCTCAAATGTTAGTTTCTGGAGATGATATACGTTTTTTTAAATCTTGCAATAGTTCTACACTTTATAATTATTGGATTGAATCTGGCATAAATACTCCTACCACAAGTATATGGGTAAAAGTTGATACAATTTATCCTGGAACGAGTCGTACCTTTATCATGGCTTATGGCAATCCAACCGCAACAGCAGTGTCATCAATTCCATTAGTTTTTAATTTTGCAGGCTCTTCTACTGATAGCGTTGCTACTGGTGCAGCTGGTGGGTCAGTAAATAGTCAACGCGGGTTCAAATTTTCTCCAAATACAGATATATTAGTTACAAGTTTTGGAAAAAGAGAACCAAATGGAACAACGCGATATGTAACATTATTTGATAATACATCTACTACTATTATTGCTCAGCAACAGGTTAGTGGCCCGTTAGGAGTTTATTCGTATTCAGCATTACCGAATCCTCTATGGTTAACTCAAGGCACACAATATGTTTTACAGTTATTTCAAGGAGCTGCAGATGGTTATTATTTTGGATCGTCTAGTCAAATTGACCCACGTTTAACGTATTATGATATGAGGTATTGTAATTCATGTACACAAAATACTTTTCCAACAAGTTCATTAGCAGCTATGCATTATGGTTATGCAGATTTTTTATTTTATTATAAAAATATTGTAATACCAGCCCCAACATATAGTATTAATGCAAGTTTACCTCCAATTTTAGTAATCACTGCACCAAGTTTTACTATATGTTCTGGAACAAGTTTAAATTTAACTGTAAGTGGTGCAACAACATATACTTGGAATTCGGGAGCTACAACAACTACAATTTCAGTAACACCAACCACAACAACTACTTATAGTGTTTCAGGTACTCTAAATAGTTGTGTAAACAGTAAAACAATTTCTATTTCAGTAAATAGTGCTCCAATAGTTACTACTAATAGCGGTAGTATCTGTCTTGGAGGGTCTTTTACAATTATTCCAAGTGGCGCTTCTACTTATTCATATTCTGGAGGTACATCAGTTGTTTCCCCTACAGTTACCTCGAGTTATTCTGTTACCGGAACTAATACTTTAGGATGTTCAGCAACTGTGGTAAGTTCTATAATTGTAAATTCTTTGCCAATAATTACTGTAAATTCTGGTAGTATCTGTCTTGGCGAATTTTTTACAATTTCTCCAAGTGGAGCATCTACTTATTCATATACTGGAGGTAGTTCAGTTGTTTCTCCTTCTGTAACATCAAGTTATACTGTTACAGGAACTAATACCTTAGGATGCTCAGCAACTACTGTATGTTCCGTTACTGTTAACGCATGTGTTGGAATTATTGAACTTGAAAATAATAATAAGGTATCTATTTATCCAAATCCAACATCTGGAATTATAAATATAAATTTTGATAATTTAAATTTTGGAGAAATGAACATTCAAATTTCGAATTTAATTGGACAACTTTTATTTAATGAAAAAGTTAAAACAATTCATTCCTCTTATAATCTTCATGAATTTTCAAAAGGAATGTATTTTGTGAATATTGTAAAAAATAACAAAATTATCGCTACACAAAAAATAATAAAAGACTAAGTATATTTATTTATTTTTTATTTTACATTTTTAAAAGAAG
>CAIYSA010000411.1 GCA_903928655.1 uncultured Bacteroidota bacterium | reverse complement strand
TTTGATATGCGTGGATTTTGGGCAGATGAACGCATTGATGGATTGATTTGGAAAAAAAATAATCCTTTGCATATTATTTTTTACAATTATTTTAAGAAGAAAGAAAAACAATATTTAAAATATACTGACGCCGTTATATCTCTCACTTATTCTGCTAAAATAGAGCTTGAAAAAAATTTTCCAAATTGTGATATTAAAAAAAAGGTAACTGTAATACCATGTTGTACCAATACAAATTTATTTAGTAAAGAAAAATTAATTCAAATTCCTGAATTAGCAGGCATAAATACAACTGACCATGTAATTATTTATACTGGCTCTATCGGAACTTGGTATTTTACAAAAGAGTTAATTGATTGCATTTTGGTTTGGAAAAAACATATTCCTAATATTAAATTACTTTTTGTTACAAAAGACTTAATAGAACTCGATTTAATTTTGAATCAATATTCTAAAGTTGAAAATTCTATTATTGTAAAAGTGTCAGCTACTTATAAAGAAGTTCCTGCATTTTTATCAATTGCAAAAGCATCAATGTTTTTTATTAAGCCATCGTATTCAAAAACAGCATCTTCACCAACTAAAATGGCCGAATGCTGGGCAATGAATCTACCAATAATAACAAATTCTGGGATTGGAGATAATGATTTGTATTTTAATAAACATAAAGGAGGCATATTAATTAATGATTTTACAATTGAAGAATACGAGAAGGCTTGTATAAATTATTTAAATTTAAGTTATCAAAACTTAAATTATCGACAAATTGCGTTATCTTATTTTGATAATCAAACCGCTATTTTAAAATACACCGCTGTTTATGATTCATTAACTCAAAAAGGCGTGTTTTAATTACCATTTTAAGTGGAGTGTAATTTCCTTTCTAAATTGCATACAACCACACATATGCATTTCAAATAATACTCACGCTTAATATAGAGAAATATTATTATTAGTGTTTTTTTATTACATTTATTATTAATTAAAAAAGTATAAAATGGATACAATTATTGTTACCGGTGGTGCTGGTTATATAGGGTCTCATACAATTATCGAATTATTACAACAAACTAACTATTCAGTAATTTCTATCGATAATTTCTCTAATTCAAATAGAGAAACATTTGATAGAATTGAAAAAATTACTGGAAAGGCAGTAGAAAATTTAAATGTGGATATTTGTAATTACGATGCACTTGAACTTGCAATGAGTAGTGTTGAAAATCCTATCGGTGTAATTCATTTTGCGGCATATAAGGCAGTTGGTGAGTCTGTTATTAATCCTTTATTATATTATCATAATAATTTAAGTTCGCTGGTTAATATTTTAAAAATTTGTAAAAAATTTAATATTAATCATTTTATATTTTCATCTTCTTGTTCTGTTTATGGAAATGTTTCAGCGCTTCCTGTAACTGAAGATACTCCTTTTAGTATTGCAGAATCTCCTTATGCACATACAAAACAAATTGGCGAGGATGTAGTTTCAAAGTATACAAAAAGTGAAACTGATTTTAATTCGGTTTTGTTACGATATTTTAATCCTGTTGGAGCTCACGAAAGTGGATTTAATGGAGAGTTATCAAAAGATAAACCAAGTAATTTGGTTCCGTTCATTACTCAATCTGCAATTGGTATTTTGCCTCCGTTAACAGTTTTTGGTGATGATTATGATACAAGAGATGGTTCTTGTATTCGTGATTACGTTCATGTAAGTGATATTGCTGATGCTCACGTGAAGGCTTTGAATTATTTAATCAATAAAAAAAATCAGAATAAAACATCGGTGTTTAATTTAGGTACAGGAAATGGCGTCAGTGTTTTAGAATGTATTTATTCGTTCGAAAAAGTTTCAAATAGAAAGTTGGATTATATTATTGGTAAACGAAGGGCTGGCGATGTTGTAAACATATATGCAAATAATGAGCTTGCAAAAAAGGAATTACAATGGACTCCTAAATATACTTTGGATGATATGATGTTAAGCGCTTGGAATTGGCAATTGCAACTTAATAAATAAGCAGGGAATTTGCTTCAAAGCGAATTCAATTGTCTAGTCCTGAAAAAAGTTGACACGGGTTAGATTGTAAAATTACATTAAATTAGACCTCGGAAGTGAAAACTTTCGAGGTTTTTTTCTTCCATTTTTTTATTTGTATTTTCTGTT
>CAIYSA010000410.1 GCA_903928655.1 uncultured Bacteroidota bacterium | reverse complement strand
TATTTTTAATAATATAGTTGCTAATTCACAGTGTACTATTTTAATTAAGCAAATCGGCAAGCCAAGTGATTCATTAATCATTTATGGGTACGATCTTTCTACACAAGTAGAAACATATTCTCGATTAAATGATTCTACTCTTAAAATTAATTCTAAAGTATCTTCTCCAGATCGCTTGTCTTATAGAATAAATAGGGCTCAACGCTGGTGGTCATTTATTTGGATTGAGCCCAACATAAATTATAAAGAAATTACGATTGATTATAATAAACATACAATTGCAGTAAATAGTATTGGTAAGTGGGACAGTATAACTGATATAACTTGTAACTTTGACGATCACGAACAATTTAAAGAGGAAATAATAGTTGTAAATGATTATATAGATAAAAACCCTGATTCATATTTATCACTTTGGTGGTTTACTCATTCAGCAGTTTTTTCGATTGGTAATCTTTCCGAAAAAAAAAGGTTGTTTAATAAATTAAATCCATCATTAAGTAAATATCCGGAATATAAGCGAGTACAAGCTGATTTAGTAGGGCGTAAATATCCTAAAGCTGGAGATTTGTTTAAGGAGTTTAGTCTTGATAATATAACTGATTTAACTTTTAAAACAGAAGGCATAAAAAATAAGTGGATACTACTTAATTTTTGGTCAACGAGTTGCGGACCTTGTGTTAGAGAATTAGATTCGCTTATTGATTTTAATAATTCTATTGATACTTCAAAAGCAATGATGCTTTCAATTTCACTCGATAATAATCAAATGAGTTGGAAAAACTCTAAGTATTCAAAAAAAATGAATTGGAATTCAGTTTGGCAAACTGATGGGTTTTATGGAGAACTCTGTTTGCATTACAATGTATATTCAATGCCTTTTTTTATTCTTTTTAATGAGGACAAAAAATTATTTTATATAAAAGATGGAGTTGATGAACTTAAAAATATTAAAAACACTTTTAAAGAAAATAAACTTTTAAAATAAAAATTTTAATTAAACACTTCAATATTTATACCATCATAGCTTGCAAAAACCATTTTAGGATGTGAATCTTGATGGTATACATTTCCTGTTTTATCTATAGCGATTGCGCCAGCAAACCCATCAATGAGTTTTAATTCAGCAAAGGTTTTTTCAAATGCAATTTTTAGTGGCATTCCATCGGCTACACGTGTTACAATTTTTGTGGCAACTGCTGCACTTACAATATCTTCTCCAACACCCGTGCAACTTACACCACAATCGTTTGTTGCATAATTTCCTGCTGATGTAGCTGAGTCAGAAATGCGTCCTGGCATTTCAAAACCTTTGCCGCCTGTAGATGTTGCCGCCGCAATATTTCCTTTTGCATCCAAAGCAACACAGCCAACTGTTCCAGTACCTTTACTAGCTAATTTTTCTTCATATTCTTTTCTTCGTTGTGGAATTTCTGTGCTAAATTCTTCAAAACCATTATGTCTTGCAAAATTGGTTGCGCCACTTCCGCCTAAAACTCTATCATCATAAGTAAATAGTTTTTCAGCAACTCTAATTGGATTTTTTGTATCCTCAATATTGATGACGCCACTAAAGCGTGTTGTTAATCCATCCATTAGTGATGCACTCATTCTTATTTTTCCATCACTTTGTATTTGCGATCCAATACCAGCATTAAATAATTCGTCATTTTCTAAAAGCTCAACAGCATATACAATAGTTTGTAAAGCAGTATGATTTTTTAAATAGTTGTAAGATTTTTCTACGATGCTAGTTAAAGCTTGTTGTTTTGCTAGTTTAGTTTCTGATGATTGGGATGATTCGCTGAAGAAACCACCGTGAATTATTATTTTCATAAAAGTTAAATTTGATTAAATATAAAACGATATAATTGTGCATGTCGCAAATAAAACACTCGCTACACCATTTGTAGTGAAAAATGCTAAATTTATTTTAGATAAATCAGTAGGTTTTACCAAGGCGTGTTGAAATGCAATTAATCCGGTAAAACCAGCAACACCAATCCAGTATAGGAAATTTAAATGCCCAAAATAACCAGCAGATACAACACAAAGTATCGAACAAATATGTAAAAGTCTTGAAAATAATAAAGCGTTTTTAGTTCCTAATAAAACAGGAATTGATTTTAGTTTATTTTCTCTATCAAAGGCTTCGTCTTGTAATGCATAAATAATATCAAAACCACTAACCCAAAAAAGAACAGTAAAAGAAAATAAAAGTGGCAACCAATTAAAAACACCTGTTACTGCTAAATAAGCTCCAATGGGTGCAAGGGCCAAACCTACTCCTAAAACTAAATGGCATAAGGGTGTAAAACGTTTGGTGTAACTATAAAACAACACTACAAATAATGCTACAGGGGATAAATAAAAACAAATAGAATTAATAAAATAGGTTGAAAGAATAAATAACAGACAATTTATAATGACAAAGGTTAAGGCATTTTTTGCATTTATTATTCCAGACGGAATTTCGCGAATAGCTGTTCTTGGATTTAGGATATCAAAATCTCTATCAATATAACGGTTAAAAGCCATGGCAGCACTTCTGGCAAACACCATACATAACAATACAAGTAAAAATAATTTTAACTGAAATGGTTCATTTGTTTTTAACGCTAATGCAAATCCTATTAATGCAAATGGTAAGGCAAAAATAGTATGGCTAAATTTTACAAGAGATAAGTAATGGTTAATTTTTTTCACTAATGTTTAATAATTAAAATTAATAAAAATATGACTGGCACTGAACTCAACACCATGCCAATATAACCTAAACTAAACGATTTTTTTGTGATTTCGTATTTGGCATTCAGGTAAATGTTTATTGTAGAAAACACAAATCCTAATATTGCAAATAATAATGCGAAAAATAAGTAGTGTGGATTTATTAAACTGATACAACATACTACTCCCAGTATTAAAGATAAATATCCTGAAATTTTAAACCAATTCATGTTACAGTACGTTATTTGTTTGTTCTTTTATTTTTTCTAATTCGTCTTTCATATGAACAACTTGTTTTTGCATTTCGGCGTCATTGGCTTTAGAACCAATGGTATTTATCTCTCTGCCTATTTCTTGTCCAATAAAATTTAATTTTCTGCCAGCACCAGGTTCATGCATCGTTTTTAAAAAATAATCAATATGTGTTTGTAGTCGAACTTTCTCTTCATTAATATCTAACTTTTCGATATAATAAATTAGCTCTTGTTCAAATCGATTGTTGTCTATTTTATCTTTTCCAACACTTTCTTCTAATCCTTTTTTTATTCGATCTTTAATGGTTTGTACACGGCTCGAGTCGTGCTTTTTTATGCTTTCAAGTGCATTTGAAATGTTTCCAATTCTATCATTAAAGTCTTTTTCAATTGATTTGCCTTCATCAATTCTGAAGTTGTTTAATTCTGTAACCGCTGAAAGAATGACTTCTTTCATATCTAACCAATCTTGTTCGTTCGGTTCTTTTCTTTCAGATTTTAATACATCTGGCATTTTTAATACCTGATTAAATAAATCAACTTGAGGTTCATTAAGTGCTTTTGCTAAGTCTTGTAGTTTAGAGTAATACACTTTTGCTAACGCAGTATTTATTTCTACTGGAGCTTCTTGTATTTTATTTTCTACATAAATAGATAAATCAATTTTACCTCTTTCTAATAGTTTTGATATTTCACTTTTGAGTTCATATTCTTTATCTCTAAATACTGAAGACAGTTTTAAATTTAAATCTAAATTTTTACTATTTAGTGATCGTATTTCTACGTTTACAGTTTTATTTGCAAACTCTTTTGTGGCTTTCCCAAACCCAGTCATTGATTTTAACATGGTTTAAAAATACGAATATTTTTGTTCCTTTATGTATTCGATTAAAGATTTTCTTTCCTTACTCTAATTGCGTCGGCAAAAGTAATATTGTATATTTTGGAATCGAGCCATGCATAAAAATTAAAAAATTCTAAGGCGTTTTTTTCATATTTATCTTTGAAAACGGTTATTAATTCGTCCTTAAAAGTTTGGTAGCTTTCTTTTTGCTTGCTTTCTTTTTTAGATATGGCGATTTTTTTAAAATTATTTAAAAAAACTGTTTCAAATTTGTATTGATTTTTTTGAGTATTAATAAATCTTACAGTTGATTTGTAGATATATTGTAATAGATCATCATTACCTAATTCAAAATGAACAATTAAATATATGAGTTTTGAAATCCTAACGGTGTCTTGTCTTAAATCTTCAAAGTTTTGGTTTATAATTTTATTTAACCAATGTAATGATTTGTTGAATTCTCCAACGCCAAAGTATACCATTGCAATTGTATGATAGATGCGTAAAAGTTCTTCATTGTTTATTTTTGATTCATATTTTTCAAGACCTTTAATTACTAGTGGAATTATTTTTTTAGCTTGCTCATGTTGGCCAATGTATGAATACAATAACATTTCAGTTATCAATGATTGACTAAAAATACTTATTTGTAAATCAGTTGCAATAAACATTTTATTTAATGAAAGTGATTTTAATTTGTCAATTAATTTAAAACCATCATTATATTGTTTTTTTAATGCACAATACCTTATCAACGAGCCGTGTGATAAAATATAATAGTTTGGCATTTCTGAAATAATTTCCGGTTTATTTTCCATTTCTATTATTAAATCAGAAAATATTTTATATACATCTTCCATTTTATTAAGAAGACGATAACATAAGCCAATTGTATATAAATAAATTATGTTTGATTTGTTTGATAATATATTGTCATTAGCTGCAAGTTTGATAGTTTCTTTTAAAATCATATCAATTTCACTAACATCAACTTTGTTTCTTGCAATCATCAACTTGGAGGATATTGCATTTAATTTTGCTAATTGAATATCAAATGATGCACAGTTTTCAATTTTCAAAAAAACATCATTTTCTTCTTCAATCAATTCATCAATAGTTTTATAATTGATATCGCCATAATAGGCTTCCATATCAGTTAAAACTTTTTCTAATTCAATAATATCTAATAAACTATAAAATAATTCTCGATCATTAGCCTTTTTCTTAATGATACTTAATTGTTTTCGCGATTGTTTATAAAGTGATTTATTGAATAATATTTGTATGTTTTTAATTTCTTCGTCTATTTGCGCACTTATACTATTTTCATAACGATAGTATCTTAAACTTTTTAAAACATGATGTAATAATTGATTTTTTTCGGATGCCAAATGTTGTATAAATACTTCATTTTTAAAATGACGTTTTAACTAAATAGCGACATGCCATTTATTTGTACTATACGCTATTATACCTATCGCGGGGGGACAACACCCCCATACCGCAACTTTGTTCGGACCAACAATACCGACGATTTTTTAT
>CAIYSA010000409.1 GCA_903928655.1 uncultured Bacteroidota bacterium | reverse complement strand
TATGGCGAAGATGGAACCGTATTGGTGGTTGGCTTGCAATCCGAAAAAATATTCGAGCAACAATTTTTAAACGACTGGCAAAAACTGTCGAATGATTTAAAAAAAATAACCGGCATAACCAATGTGCTTTCCATTAGTCATGCATTCAATTTAAAGAAAGATACCAGCAATGCACAATTTGTTGTAGAACAAATTATGACTGCGCCAGCTAAAAATCAATTGGCTGCCGATAGCATTCAACAAAAATTTTATTCGCTGCCTTTTTACGAAGGACTGTTAATTAATAAAAAAACAAAAGCCACACTGATAGCTGTCAATTTTTCGAAAGAAACTTTAAATACGAGTAAGCGTGCTGGTGTGTTGAAAGAAATTGTAGCCTTAACATCTGGCTTCGAAGCTAAACACCAAGTAAAATTGCACCTCTCGGGATTACCTTATATTAGAACAGTTGTTTCTAATAAAATTGCAGGTGAATTTAAATTATTCTTAGCCTTAGCCGTTTTGATTACGGCGGTTATTTTATTAATATTCTTTAGATCACTGTCTGCTGTTATTTTTCCCTTAATTGTAGTTGGTATTGGTGTAGTACTTTCTTTAGGCACGCTGGTTTTATTTGGTTATAAAATAACATTACTCACTGCATTAATTCCTCCTTTAATTGTGGTAATTGGTATTCCGAATTGTATTTTACTGCTCAATAAATACCATACAGAATATATGCTGCATCAAAATAAAGTGCAAGCATTAAGTATAGCAGTTAAACAAATTGGTATCACTACTTTTTACGCTAATGTGACTACTGCTATAGGGTTTGGCGTATTTGCTTTTACCAAAAGCGAAGTGCTTACGCAGTTTGGAATTGTGGCGGCTATTAATGTAATGGCTACTTGGATTATGTCGATGGTATTGATTCCAGTAATCTTTAGCTTTTTGCCAAATCCAAAATTATGGCAAACCAGACACCTCGACAACCAAGTTTTAAAAACTTTTATCCAAAAAATTGATCATTGGATTCATTTCGATCGTAAAAAAATTTACTGGACAACTTTAATCATCATTTTGATTTCCTTCATAGGCGTTTTGAAAATAAATATAAACGGCTATATGGTAGACGACTTACCAAAGAACGATCCTATTCTTGCCGACTTACAATTTTTTGAACAAAATTTTGACGGCGTATTGCCATTAGAAATAAAAATTGATACGAAAAGAAAAAATGGCTTGGCCAATATTTCGATGTTAAAGAAAATTGCTAAGCTCGAAAATATGATGAGCGCTTATCCGGCAATTTCTAAATCGTTGTCTGTAAATGAAGTGTTGAAATTTTCGAAACAAGCATACTATAACGGCGATCCAAACTTTTACAGCAGCCCAACGCAATCCGAAGCTTTATTTATTTTAAAGTATGCGAAAAATGCAGGCAAGGCAAGTGGCAGCAATAGCTTGATGCGCACCTATGTAGATAGTTTAAATCAATCTACCCGCATTAGTTTTCAAATGGCAGACATTGGCTCAAAAAAAACCAATGCGCTTTTTACAGAATTAAAACCACGCATCGATTCAATTTTTAATCCTGAGAAATACGAAGTACTGCTAACGGGTGCAAGTGTAATTTTTGTTGATGGCACCAATTATTTGTTTACCAATTTAAGAGAGAGCTTATTATTAGCCATTGCTTTAATTGCTTTGCTTATGCTGGTTTTATTTAGAACAATGAAAATGGTGATCATTAGTTTATTGCCAAATATTATTCCGCTTTTAATTACGGCGGGCATTATGGGATTTGTAGGCATCAATTTAAAACCAAGTACTATATTAATTTTTAGTATTGCTTTTGGAATTGCTTC
>CAIYSA010000408.1 GCA_903928655.1 uncultured Bacteroidota bacterium | reverse complement strand
TAATATTAATTCTAATCTTTTTTCTGGAAATAATGCGCCTCTTTATTTTGAAGATTTTAATAGCGATCATATAAAAATTAATATCAAAAACAATTCTTTCGTAAACAATAAAGTTTATGGATTTAAAAATTATAATATAGCTACCAATATATTATATGGAAGATCAGATCAGTTTAATAATAAATATGCTGCAGTGATTGAACAAAATAGCTTTGTTTCGAATTATTTAATTGATAGTTACACTGATTCACTAGTGCATCTAGCCAATTTTGGTATCTATGGAAGTGATAAAAAATTTAATCTAAAAAATAATTACATTAATAGTAGTAGTAAATACAAAATTGAAAATTCTATTTACGATCAAACTATAAATTATAGCTCTCCAAAAATTGATTTTGAGCCGTTTTTGATAGCTCCACTTTCGACAAATCCAACACATATTTACCTCATACAAGATTCTGACCAAAGAATCATTGAGGATACCCAAAGGTTTTCAAAGCCTATAAAGGAGTTTAGCATCACTAGTAATAATACAATCAATTTTGTTAAAGCGCAATTAGTATTGTCACATTTTTTAGACGATAGTACTGAATTATTAAAATTTGATACATTGTTATTTACACCTTCTGTAAACAAATTGAACACCCGTATTACAATAGCCAACACTCCAATTGTTAATAGCAAATTAATGGCGTATAAATTAAACAATTTGTTAGACGATAATGGCAACTATGTCCCTGATGTAAATATAGGCAGCTCGCCATTTCAATATGAATTTAAAAAAAGAAAACCATTTATTTTAGTATCTGAAGATAAATCCAAAGCAGATACCATTACATTTAAAGATTTCAGCGTTGATTCTGTTAAAGATATATTCCAAAAAATTGAAACTTCTGTAAAAAGCAAATTCGAATTTGGTTTATTTTCTGGTGGCGCCATTTTTTTAGGAACCATTAGTAATTCAAATTATTTTAAAAATGATATTAATTTAATTAATGCCTTTAGCATTAATTATAAACTTTATTCAAAGCTTAGTCTCAATATTAATATTGCTTCATTTTCATTGAGTAATTCGGATTTTCATTCAGATAATAACGAACAAATATCTAGAGGTATGAATTTCAGTACTTCTATGTTAAGTATTTCACCTTCTATAGATATAGACTTTGTTGACAATCGTTTGTATACTAAAGCCAGAAAATTAAGACCATCACTCGGTTTTGGAGTTGATCTTATATCATTTAATCCTACTAGTATATATAAAGGGACTTCATATAACTTACAACCCTTAGGTACAGGTGGTCAATTATTAGATAGTACCCATAAAGTATATTCATTGTTTACACAAGGGTATTTTTTAGATGCCAAATTAAAATTTCAATTTTCGAGGCGCAATAGTATAGGTGTTCATTGTTCAATACATAAAAGCATATCCGATTATCTAGATGATGTAGGCCCAGATGCTTATCCCGATCCTACAAAGTTATATAATAGTACAAAGACATTCCCTGAAGCTGCTGTGTATTTTTCAAACCCAACTACTAAGACTTTGAATTATGGTCAATTAAGGAACAATCCTACAAGTCCTTCTGATATGTATTTAATTTTTGGCCTTTTTTACACTCATAAATTTTAATTGTATGAATTATAAATATAAAAGCATTTATATTATCCTATTTTTTCTACTATCTATATTTAGTTGTAAAAAATCGGATATGATCAATGATTTAGATTTTCAAAAATCCTTAATTGGAGGCAAGGGGACTTATATGAATACACAAAGAGTCTGGAAGATTGATTCATTAGTAGTGAATGATACAGTAGTTGTATTAACTAATTCACAAAAGTTATTTACTAAAACATATCTTTCTAATGGTACATTCATTGACAAAGATGGAATTGCAGGCAATTGGGATATCTCCCCTTTAGATAATTTGAAGGAAATCATATTAGACACTAATGGTAGATATCATTTTGATTCACTTAATTATCACATTAATTTAATTAGTTCCAATCGATTAGTGTACACATTAAATTCTATAAAAAAAATTAAATATATATATGT
>CAIYSA010000407.1 GCA_903928655.1 uncultured Bacteroidota bacterium | reverse complement strand
TTAGATATTCGTAAAAATCATGGTAAAGAAGAAATGCGTGCACGTGATTTATTTACGGCATTATGGATTCCTGATTTGTTTATGAAACGTGTTGAGGCAGAAGGAATGTGGAGTTTAATGTGCCCTAACGAATGCCCTGGTTTATACTTATGCCATGGTGCAGAATTTGAAGCATTATATACTAAATATGAAGCAGAAGGGAAATTCCGTAAGCAAATTCCTGCTCGCGAATTATGGGCGGCTATTATAGATTCACAAATCGAAACTGGTAATCCTTATATGTTATTTAAAGATGCTTGTAACTTAAAATCAAATCAATCACATTTAGGTACTATTCAATCTTCTAATTTATGTACTGAAATTGTTGAATACACAAGCCCTGATGAAGTGGCCGTTTGTAATTTAGCATCTATTGCCTTACCTCGTTTTGTTGACGAAAAAACAGGAACATTTGATCACCAACGTTTATTTGATGTAACATATATCATTACTAAAAATTTAAATAAAGTAATTGATCGTAACTACTACCCAATTCCTGAAGCGCGTAATTCTAACATGCGTCACCGTCCAATTGGTTTAGGTGTGCAAGGTTTAGCAGATGCATTTATTTTAATGCGTTACCCATTTGAAAGCGAAGAAGCTAAAAAATTAAATGCTGAAATTTTTGAAACTATTTATTATGCTTCAATGACGGCTAGTAAAGATTTAGCAATGGTTGATGGCGCTTACGAATCTTATCCAGGTTCTCCATTATCAAAAGGCATTATGCAATTTGATATGTGGGGTGTAACACCAAGCCCACGTTGGGAATGGAATATATTAAAAGAAGAAGTTGCAAAATACGGTGTACGTAACTCATTGTTATTAGCACCAATGCCAACAGCTTCAACTTCTCAAATTTTAGGTAATAATGAATGTTTTGAACCGTATACATCTAACATTTATAGCCGTAGAGTTTTAAGTGGTGAGTTTGCTGTTGTAAACAAACATTTATTGCGCGACTTAGTAAAATTAGGCATGTGGAATGATGCTTTGAAAAATAAAATTATTGGAGCAAATGGTTCAGTACAAAACATTCCTGAAATTCCTCAAAACATAAAAGACATTTACAAAACGGTTTGGGAAATTAAACAACGTACTATTATTGATATGGCTGCTGATCGTGGTGCATTTATTTGCCAATCACAATCATTAAATTTATTTATTCAAGATGCAAACTTTGCTAAATTATCTTCAGCACATTTTTATGCTTGGAAAAAAGGTTTAAAAACAGGTATGTATTACTTACGTACAAAAGCTGCGGCTGATGCTATTAAGTTTACAGTTGACCAAGCAGCATTATCTATACCAGTGTTAGGTAACGAAGATGCTTTATTATTTGAACGCGGACAAGAGCATGTTATTAGCTTAGAAGAACAACAAGCACAATTGTCTTGTAGTTTAGATAACCCTGAAGACTGCGAAGCTTGTGGATCGTAGTTTCGACAAGCTCAACTACCGAATAAAATAAAGTTTAACCAAAAAAATCCTCTCTAATTTAAGAGAGGATTTTTTATTTATCTTTTTCGATTTTAGCAAAGAATTTTGATAATTAATTACCTTATATTTATTGAATGAATAAAAATTTCTTGATATTATTTTATATATGTTCGTTTCATGTTTTTATTGCACAACAAAGATCTAAATCAGAAACGTTATACGATAAAGGAAATGCAGCAGTAAAAAGAAAAGATTATAGAACTGCAGATTCATTATTTACTTTGTCTTTAAATTTAGTTCCACATCCTAATAGTTATTATAACAGAGCGGTGTGTCGCAGGCAATTAAATGATTTTAAAGGTTATTGTATTGATTTATTAGCAGCAACCAGTTTTGATGATTTAGATGCCAAAAACTTGTATTGGAGTCATTGTGCAAAAGCAGACACTTTGTATAAAAAACAAACAGAAGAAATAGCGAATAAAACCGACTACGAAACTGTTGAATATATCACATCTTATAAATACAATACTAATTTTGATTACAAAAAAAATAGTCAATCAAAAAAAATAATATTATCTAAAATTAGAGTTGATAATGTTGTTATATATAGAAAAAGTTCTGAAGTTGTAAGTCCTATATTTTCAATAAGTAATGATAGTTTGCTAAAAAAAATAAAAACAGAAACAGATTTTTCAGCCATTGTTTTAAAAAATAACCTTGTTAGTTATTCAACTCTTTCTCTATTGATTGACGAAACCGGTAAAATAAATGATGTTAAATTGAAGTATGGTGAAAATGATAAAGCAATAGTTGAAATAATAAAAGTTTTTATATAATTCTAATAATTGCACCCCTGCAACTTATAATCTGAGAGCAGTGAAATATAAAGCGGAAGTGCATGTAATGTATTATGATAATGAATTAACTTTTACCTCAGAATTATTTCAAAAAAGTGAAATAGATGATTCATTTGATTTGGTGGAAGAAATGCCTCAATTTAATGATGGGCCTAGTGATATGATGAGATTTATTGCTGCGGAAATCCACTATCCACAAAGAGCAAAAGAAGCAGGATTATCAGGTAAATGTAATTTGAGATTTGTTGTTCTTCCGAATGGAAAAATATCTAATGTGGAATTGGTTCATGGAATCCCCGGCTGCCCGGAATGCGATAAAGAGGCAATTAGAGTTATAAAAACAATGCAACCTTGGAAACCAGGAATGCAAAATGGAAGAGCTGTTCCTGTAGTTATTAATATACCAATTAGTTTTAGGTTGAGATAATTTAAACAGTTCCTAAAAAAATAAATGCTACACTTCGTAGCAATCAACTCCTATAAAATAACTTTCCTTTGTTTTAATATTTATTGAGCGAATAATTATGGTAAAGAAAGAGAGTGTGTCGGTTGTTCCCGATGAGATCGTGATGAATAAAATTTACATCATCAGAAATCATAAAGTGATGTTGGATAGAGATTTGGCGGAGTTGTATGGTGTTAAAAGTATTCGGTTACGTGAGCAAGTTAAACGTAATATCACAAAATTTCCCGAGCATTTTATGTTTCAGTTAACTGAAATTGAAGTTGAGATAATGGTATCGCAAAATGCGATACCATCAAAATCACATTTAGGTGGAACTTTGCCATTTGTTTTTACAGAGCATGGAATTTTAATGTTAGCAAATGTTTTGAAGAGTGACCGAGCCGTTCTGGTAAGTATTCGAATTATAGAATTATTTGTTAAGTTGAGAGAAATGCTTTTAGCAAATACTGAATTAAAATATGAAATCGAAAAAATAAAAAGAAAATTGGATAACCAAGATAAAAATATGGAGATTGTTTTTAGGTATTTAGATGAATTACTTGATAAAAAAGAAAACCCAAAACCAAGAGTAAAAATTGGTTATAAATTGCCAAAGAAATAATTAATACAGTTTCTTCGTAAGTATCTTTTCTAAAAACAAAAACACCTATCAGGTAATTAATACAGATAGGTGTTTTTTACGATTTTAAAAATGTAGGTGCTACAAAGTAGCCATGTCAATTACAAAACGGTATTTTACATCGCCGGCTAACATGCGTTTAAATGCTTTATTAATATAATCCATTTTAATAACTTCTACTTCTGAAACAATATTATGTTCTGCACAGTAATCTAACATTTCTTGAGTTTCTGGTAAACCACCAATCAATGAACCTGCTAAACTTTTTCGCCCACCAATTAAACTAAATGCCATTATTTCTGAAGGAGTTGGAGGTGCACCCACACAAATCATTACGCCATTGGTGTCTAACATTGCTAAGTAGTCGTTATAATTATGTTGTGCAGAAACCGTATCGATAATGAAATCAAATTTTCCTTTTAAGTTAATTAAATCTTCAGCGTTTTTAGTATTTGCAAAATGATGAGCACCTAATTTAAGAGCATCTTGTTCTTTACTTGCTGATGTGCTCAACATAGTAACTTCAGCACCAAATGAAGACGCAAATTTAACCGCCATGTGCCCTAAACCACCTAAGCCAACAACTGCTACTCTGTGTCCTTTTCCAACTTTCCAATGGCGTAATGGAGAATATGTGGTAATGCCAGCACACAATAAAGGAGCAACCGCTTCTAAAGGTAATTTATCCGAAATTCGTAAAACAAAAGTTTCGTCAACTACAATTAATTTAGAGAAACCGCCATAGGTGAATCCTCCTAAATGTTTGTCTTTACTATTATAAGTGCTGGTTGCACCATTTCTGCAAAATTGTTCTAATCCTCTTTGGCAATTATCGCAATCTCTGCAAGAATCAACCAAACAACCTACGCCAGCTAAATCACCAACTTTAAACTTTTTAACATGGTCACCCACTTTTGTAACACGTCCAACAATTTCGTGACCAGGCACAACTGGGAAATTTGTTCCGCCCCATTCGTTGCCAACTTGATGAAGGTCTGAGTGACAAACGCCACAAAATAAAATATCGAATTGCACATCGTGCGGCCCAACATCTCTTCTATTAAAATCAAAATTGCTTAATGCTTCTCCAGCACTTTTAGCTGCATAACCTTTGGTAAATGACATAATTTTATAATTGTTTGGTGGTGAATGATTAAATAATAATCTATGTAAAAGTACACTAAAAAAAGAACAGGATAGAGTTGTAATTGTTTAAATATTTATATTTTTTTTCAGATAAAAAATATAAATTAAAAAGATTTATATTTATAAAAAATGTATCACTATAAGTAATGTTATTTTTATCTATTAAAAATG
>CAIYSA010000406.1 GCA_903928655.1 uncultured Bacteroidota bacterium | reverse complement strand
CCCTCCTTTGATTCATCTGCTGAACCTAGCTGTTTAATCCTAGCTTTAATTTTTTCCGTTAAAACATTCGACATATCAATATGAAATATCATTTCCTCTGCACTATTAAACGGTATATGTTTGGGTTGTATTTTGCTCATTTTGCAAAAATGATTTTAATAAATTTAATGTGCAAATTCATAGGGTATTTTCTAAATGAAACTATTTATTAGAAAACAAAAATGAAAACTTATACAATCACAAAATCGCAATTATTAGAATTCTACCATAGGGAAATCAAAAATAACAATTCACACATAACCGAAAAGGTTGCTTTACCTAACAAAGAGCTAAACGTAAGAGTACCTAAATCGGGTATTATTAATTTTGTCGAAACTGGAAATGATCAGGAAGGCTGGATGCAAATTGTACCCGCAGATAGAAAAACCCAAAAGATTTTTAAATTGAACCAAGACCAATTTGCGGTATTACTTTTAAATTTAATGGCTAAAAAAGCTGAAGATTTAGCACAGGGGTCTAATTAATTAAGGAATTATTTTAGTTTCTAATCCTTTTGAATCGTAATGATAACAAGGCGCAAGGCGGTATAACAGATTAAAATGGGTAGTGTGATTTCTCGGTAGTCAAATCTTAAAACAAGGCATAATTTTCGCTATTGACGCAGGAATGTGTTTATAATTTTATTAATTCAATCAAGCAAATCAAATTTTAATATAAGTTTTAATGGAAACAACGTAATCCTCAAAAGCAATCAATCCTTTGGGAGTAATTTTACAAATTGTTACGGGGTACTTACCCTTGAAACCTTTTTTTACATTGATATACCCAGCAGAATTAAGTTTGTCAATTTGAAGGCTCAAATTGCCTGCAGTGGCTTTAGTTTTTTCTTTCAAATATACAAACTCCGCTTCTTCCAATCCAATAAGTAAGGATATTATAGCCAGTCTTAATTGAGAATGTAGTAATGGGTCGAGTTCGTTAAACATTGCTTTTTCTCATTGTGATTCCAGGAATAATGCAAGAAGCGATACAAGCTAACGAAGCCATAAAGAATTGTATTTCGATTTCCGACAAAATACTTACAACCGTTAACAACATACTTAAAATCCCACCAAAGATTGAAACTTTATGTTTAGAGATCCCTCCTACAACATAAACAGTTGAACCGATAATTAATGGAAAGAACATAATGGCTATTGATGAAGATAAATAGTTGGAAGCAAAAGTAAGAACAGCATACATAAATGCAAAACCAGTGAAGGCGAATAAATATACTTTCTCAAGTTGAGGAACATAGCTTTCTTCCTTTTGGTCTTTACTTTTATTTATGTACGATAACAAGCCTCCGATAGGAAAAAGAACCCAGTTAAATGTGTCAATTATCGTTCCTCTTAGTTCAGGTTTTAAAATAATTATGGTATGGACTATAAAATAGATGAACAGAATAATTCCCCAAAGAATATAATAAAATGAGGCGCCTGTTTTTGAACTTTTTGCTTCAATAATTGCGGCTTCAATTGTTTTTAATGAGTCAGTTGCGCTAAATGTATTTTTGTCCATGATAATTTTGTATAACTATACACAAATATAAACTAGTTAAAACAATTAACCAAATTAAATTGATTTAAGTATCTCTAATGAATGGATGAATGTTGAAATTATTTTTACAAAAAAGCAGATTTAACAATTTCTTAACATTAAAAATTACCCTTGTAAATCAATCGTTTAGAGATTAAAAAAACACTGTAATAAAGTTAAGGCGTTAACTTTATCATACTGTATATCAGTCATTTGCACATGAAATAATTTACAACAACCTTTGTAAAAATTATAAAATATGGCAAAGAAAAAAGTAGATGAACCATTCGTTCAGATGTATGAATTAAAAGGTTTACCAGCAAACCAAGCTCTTATGGTTAACAAAGTTTGGAGCTTTCAGAGTAACGGAATGGAATGTTATATGTCAAATGAGACATGGGCAAATTTCTTGGGTTGTTCAAAAACAACGGTTGGTAGAATAAAACGAACATTGAAAATGCTTGATATTATCGAAACGGATGATGTGTTTATAACATTGAAACATGATATGCAAATACTCATAAAGGCATTAAATGATGTATATAAACCAAAATATAAAAAAAAGGAAGAGAAACAACCTTATTGGAGTTCCAAAGTCATTTCTCCAAATAGTGAGGGAGGTAGTCAAATTGAACATACCCCTATTCAAATTGAAAAAGAGGATATTCAAATTGAAATTAATGGTAGTCAAGTTGAAGATACCCATATTCAAATTGAAGAAGAGGATAGTCGAATTGAAATAAATCATAGTCAGGTTGACAACCAATTATATAATATAGAAGATAATATAAAAGATAATATAGAATATATTATAAAAGATACTCTAGTAACAGGATTTTGGTCTGTTGAAACTTTTAATCATAAAAATATTACTTCAATTAATCAAATTGATTTTGATAATATAAATACAATTGAACTAAGAAATAATGTTTTATCCTTATGGTACAATTGCTTCTCTAATATTGAAATAAAGGATTCGATAAAATTATTTTTAAATGAAACGTACTTCAATGTTTTTACTAAAATATTGAGAGGAATATCAACTGGTATAATTAAATCAGAATTCTTAGTAGAAATAGACATCAATTGTTTATTCGAATATATAAATGTTGTTTATAATGTTGAATTAGAAGATTTAGAACCTGGTTCTTTGCCTACAACAAGAAGTGTTTCGAAGAGTGTATTATCCGAAATTCAAGATG
>CAIYSA010000405.1 GCA_903928655.1 uncultured Bacteroidota bacterium | reverse complement strand
TAATTATTTTTTTAAATTTTACTTTTTCTTAAAAGAAAAAATTGCAGATAAATTTGCTCATGCTATAATTGTAGATCATTTAACTTCAAATGAAAATAATACAAATAGTGCTTTATTAGTTCACATATTACCTGGTGGCGATCATGTTGAACATATTGAATCATCATCTAACGACCATAGAATTTTTCGGTTTTTAAAATACCAATATGTTATGAGTATTTGCGATGTAAGACCAGAAAACAAAATTGAAATAGTTCTAGAAGGATTTACGCAAACTAACAAAATGTTTCTTGTCATTATCGGCGATTGGAATAATAGTAATTACGGCATAAATCTAAAAAATAAATATTCAACATTTTCAAACATATTTATGTTGGACCCTATTGATGATAAACGAAGTTTAGATTTGATTAGAAGTAATGCCTTTATTTATTTACAAACGAATCATTCGAGTGACAGAAATATTTTATTGATTGAAGCGATGTGCTCAAATTTGCCAATATTAGCATTTAACAACATAAACAACAATTTACTTACTGAAGGAGCTGCAGCTTATTTCACTAATTCAGATGAAATTAATAAGTATGTTACTAATGTAAATATAGAAAAATTAAAAAATAATGTATTAGCTATGGGCGAAATATCAAAGAGATGTTATAGATGGAAAACGGTTTGTAAAAAATACGAATCGCTTATCGATAATCTGTTATCTGCAAAATCTAATTAATATTTAAAATCTTGATTTACATAAACAAGTAAAATCCTTATCTATAATGATCAACATAGAAAGGCATATAAGAGCTAACTGTTTTTTTTCGGAACAACCTAGGTAAATTATCTGCAGAAATAGCCATAATAATAAACTGTTCTATTTTCACTTTTGAATTAAATACAAGCTTATCCTTTTTCAAATTCTCAATATATCGGATAGCGTCTTCCGAATTTTTAAAAGATTTTATGTTTGTGATTTGCTCCGCACTTCCAAATAAACTACTCGAAATAGTTAAATTGCTAATGCTATAAAAATTAGAATTGAACTCGGTTAATGCCGACTTAAAGGCATTTGCAATAGCTGGATCATCCGGACAAACGGCTACAACAAAATGCTCAGAACCTAACTTTAAAGTAAATGTATCAGTCCTGTTTTCACTTATTAAGCCATTAGATTCGCTTGGATGTTTTATGTTATATAATACTTCTAAAATTTCTTGGGCTTGTTTTGCCGTTGGATCTTTTGGATACAAAACTTGCAATTGTTTTAAAGCCATTTCTAAAGAATCTACTCCCTTCATTTTACCTATACACATTGCTCTAATAAAAGCAAATCTTCCACTAAAATCACTTTTGCCAAATTTATAATCTGATTCTTTTGATAAATCGTATGCTTTTGTATAATTACTAGTTGCGTATTCGTTATATGTTTCAGTATAAAAAATTTCAACCTCTCCTTTTTTATTTATTTTTTCAATAGCATAATTTGGGTTTTTCATCAACAGTGTGTATTCGCAAGTTGGATATTCGTTATACAATTTATTTTTATAATAATCCGCCTGTGGTTTATTTTTAACTTCGGTAAAAAATTTATATAATTGATAATATGTTGAAGGTCTATATTTATGATCAACAAACCTGTTGTTTAAATCTTCGAAAGATGCGATGGCTCTTTTATTATTTCCTAATTCATCTTTATAAATACTTCCTAAATTATAATAAGCATCTATAATATTTCCATTTGATTTTTTTATTAGAGAATCATTTAAAGGCAAATCATTTAAATAATACTCTTTTTTCTTTTTATTGTTTCCTTTAACAACCTTCACAACTCCTTTACCTTTTATGGTATCGCTCCCCTTTTCTGAAACATCTTCTGGATTATCAATTGTAAGTGCCTTTTGACTTCTTCTCCAATTATCTTCCAATTTGCGTGTTCCAAATTTCTTAACAAAATCATTTAATCCAAATGCAAGAGTTGTTGGATTATAAAAATACCAATCACCTTTTGCTCCACCATTCATACCTGGTAAACCATTAAGCCCAGGGTTCGAATTATTTATAGGATTTTGATTTAGTGCTTCACGAGCCTCTTTATCTTCTTTTGCCTTCTCTTCATCTGCTTCAATTTTTTTTATTAAATTCTCAATAAATTTATCTCTATCTGGCTCGCTCATTTTTGCAATTTTTTGCAAACTATCTTGTCTTTGTATGACTTTAATATATCCAACTAATGTTTCTAAGGTTGTTTTTCTTGCATTAATTTTATCGTAATCTTTATAATCTTTAGGAAGAGTAATCATTGTGCTATCATAATATGCGCCTGAAGCAGTGTAATTAGCGTTTTCAAAACTTATGTCACCTAATTTAAGATAAGATAACGCTTTTTGTTTTGGATTTTGAATACTGTTTTTTACCGATAATTGAAAGTTAGAAATTGCTTGTGTTTCGTTTTTCTCTTTTTCAAAAATCTCGCCAAGTGTGTAATAAATAATATCAAGATATTCCTTATTTTTAATATCCTTTGTCATATTGAGCAAATCACGCTTTAGCTTTGCTACATTTCCATTTTTTATATCAAATAAACGAGCCTGTTTTATGCGAGCGTTAAAAACTAAATCATAATCAGGTTTGGCAGAAATTGTTTTTTGGTAATATTGAATAGCTTTTCTATTTTCCTTTTTCTCTTCATAAAGTTGGGCTAAAATAAATGAATACCTTGCTCGGATTTGCTTTGAAGGTTTGCTTTTAAAATTAGAAACGAGTTTATATCTTGATTTTGTTTTCTTTGGTTCTCCACCTTTTAAAGCGTTTAATAACGAGGCTTCAGCCTCTTTATACATGCCACGCTTCATATAATAATCAGCTTGAACAGCAGGCAATTCTTTTTTTGCGTATTTAGAAATATTTTTATCATCTTTTAATAATCCTATTATAGGTTCGGCTTGTGTTGGCGAACCGATTTCGTTATAAGACCTGGCTAAAAAAATCAAAGCCTTGTATTTATCGCGCGTTTTGTATGTTCTAATTACATATTCAAACGCTTCTATTCCCGAAAAAAATTCTCGCTTATAAAAATGCGAAATTCCAATTGCATTCCAATTATTGTCAATCCATTTACCTGCAGTTGGAATTTCATTACCGCTTTTATCTTTAATAGTATGGCGTTGTATACAATTTGAAGATTTCTTAATTGCTTTATCAAACTCAGGAAATGTTGCTTTTGTAGTTAAATTAGATGGAGTTAAAAAAACAGGTAAATATTGGTCGTAATCATATTTATAACTTGTTCTAATTTTAAATTCCCCTTCTTTTATACTTTCTGTAGCATAATAATATCCATTATAACGAGCCGTTAAATTATGGTAGCCCCTGTGAACAAAAGTGTTTTTATTAGTTTTACATGCCGAAAAAAAAGCAATTAAAGCAATTATAATAAATTTATATGATTGGTGTTTTCTCAAAATAGTGTACAAAAATAATCTTATAACGTTAAAATAGTAAATTTAGTATATTTTTGTGTTCTAAGTATGGTAGATAAAAAAAATAGTCGTTGGAAAATCTTTACAGAACAATTGCGAAATAAATATCGCTTGGTTATTTTAAATGATGATTCATTTGCTGAAAAGTTTTCATTAAGGCTTTCTCCATTAGGAATAATAATTTTATTTGGATCTATAACCATTATTATGACAACATTTGTTATAAGCATCATTGCATTTACATCATTAAGAGAATATATTCCTGGTTATGGAAATGTAAATGACAGAAAAGACATTATATCGTTGAATTTAAAAGCAGATTCACTCGAAAACACTTTAAAATCAAGAGATTGGTACATAAATAATTTATTAAATGTTTTTTCTGGCAAAACAGATGGCAAAACCCCAAAACCCATTAAAGATACAACCGGAAAATATACTAATATTGACATTAAACCCAGTAATCAGGATTTAAAACTGCGAAATGAAATTGAAACAAATCAATTAACTTCAACAAGCGACAAGGTTACTGCAAACAAATTGAATGCATTGAGTAATTATTTCTTTTTTAGTCCAATAAATGGAATAATCACAAACTCTTATAATTTAAACGAAGAACATTTTGGCATTGACATTGTATCGAAAGAAAATGAATTTATTAAAGCAACACTTGATGGAACAATTATTTTTTCAGGATTCACGACAAACGAAGGTTACGTCATTCAGATTCAACATGGTAATGATTTAACAAGCATTTACAAACACTGTTCAACATTAACAAAAAAACCAGGCGATTTTGTGAAGGCAGGCGAACCAATTGCAATTGTTGGAAATACAGGTGAAAATAGTAATGGACCACATCTTCATTTCGAAATTTGGTACAATGGATTTTCAATTAATCCGCAAAATTATGTGGTTTTTTAAACCCAATATTTACATTAATAATTTCTGCTTTTTTATAAATTAAATCCAAATTCAAATGAAATGTGGTTGAGTTTATTTTTAATATAAAAAAATTTTCTATTTAATCAATTTATAACTACATTTGCCCCCGAATTTTAAAGCTAAATTTTTTCTTTTTTGCAATGACTACTAAAATCAATACATACAAGAAGTTTTCAAATGTCTTTTTATTGATATTTGCTCTGTTTTTTACGTTTTCTCTTAAGTCTATCGCATCTGAACCTCAGGAGGAAATAGTTTCTGAAGTTCATGAAAATATTGGTGCTGCCGTTTCTCACGAAACAATAAAAAATCCTAATGCTAATGTCGACATTGCTGCTGTAGCAATGGAACATATTTCAGATTCTCATTTTTGGCACTTATATGGAGAAGGGCACGATGCAGTTTCTTTTCCTTTGCCTGTCATTCTGTATTCAAATATTAATGGATTACAATTTTTTATGTCTTCGAAATTTAATCACGGACATGATGCATATGGAAATTACTCAATTGTTGACGAAAAAATAGTGTCTTCTAACCCAACTGAATCTTTATTTGATATATCAATAACTAAAAATGTTGCTCAATTACTTTTTTCTGCACTATTAATAATATGGATATTTTTATCCATTGCAAGTAGCTACAAAAAACAAGGTATTACTTCTGCTCCAAAAGGAAAACAATCATTTTTCGAGCCATTAATTGTTTTTGTTAGAGATGAAATTGCTAAAGAAAATATTGGTCATGGTTACGCAAAATATGTTCCTTATTTATTAACTGTATTTTTTATTATTCTTATAAATAACGTAATAGGTATGATTCCTATAAGTGCAAACTTAACTGGTAATATTGCTTTCACACTAGTATTATCATTAGGTACTTTTATAGTTACTAATATTAATGGAAATAAGGATTACTGGAAACATATTTTTTTACCAAAACCATTTTTCTTATGGTTAATACTTATGCCAATTGAATTAGCAGGTATTTTTATTAAACCATTTGCATTAATGTTGCGTTTGTTTGCTAACATGGCTGCGGGACATATTATTGTTATTTCATTAGTAGGCTTAATATTTGTTTTTAAATCTATTTATATGGCTCCAGTTTCAATTGCCTTTACTTTATTTATTGATTTATTAGAGTGCTTAGTTGCACTTTTACAAGCGTATATTTTCACTATGCTAACTGCCTTATTTATTGGCGCTTCTACAGCTGACCATAATCATGACGGAGCACATACAGACGATGATGAGAAATTAGTGAAAGGTCACTAGAAAATAAGAATAATTAATAACCATAAAAACAAAGTAAAAATGACAGGTAGTATCGCAGCAATCGGAGCAGGCTTAGCAGTAATAGGCGCTGGTATCGGTATCGGACAAATTGGTGGACACGCAATGGATGCCATTGCACGTCAACCTGAACAAACTTCTAAAATTCAAACAGTTATGCTTATAGCTGCAGCCCTTGTTGAAGGTGTTGCATTATTTGGTGTAGTTGTTTCTTTAATGTGTAAGTAGTTCAAAAAAACAAACCAAAGCTTTTACGGTTGGTAATTGCTTTGGTTTAAATTATTAGTAAAACAAAAGTTGATTTGAAACTCATAATCAACAAAAATAAAGAATAGAACAAACGTTATATTAATTAAAAAAAGATGACAAGTACATTCATATTAGCAAGTTTAATTGAACCAGCAGTTGGTTTAATATTTTGGACTACCCTAACATTTATTTTATTATTAGTTATTTTAGGCAAGTTTGCTTGGAAACCAATTTTAACAGCGATTAACACTCGTGAAAAAGGAATTGAAGATGCTTTGGCAAGTGCTGAAAACGCTTTAAATGAAATGCGTGAATTAAAATCAAGCAATGAAAAAATATTATCAGATGCACGCACTGAACGTGATAACTTATTAAAAGAAGCGCGCGACACAAAAGATTCGATTATTGCTGAAGCTAAAGCAAAATCACAATCTGAAGCTGATCGTATTATGTCATCTGCTCGTGAGCAAATTACTAATGAAAAAAATGCAGCAGTTGCTGAATTAAAAAATCAAGTGGCAACTTTATCAATTGAAATTGCTGAAAAAATATTACGCAGCGAATTATCAAATGATGAAAAACAAAAGGCATTAGTGAATAACTTAATGAAAGACGTTAACCTTAACTAATCATGATAGTAGCTTCAAGATACGCGAAATCGTTATTAGACTTAGCTGTTGAAAAAGGGCAGTTAGATGTTGTTTATAACGACATGCTTCAAATACAATCCTTGTGTAAAGAATGCAAAGAGCTTACTTTATTTTTAAATAGCCCAATTATCAATTCTGAAAAAAAGGTGAGTACTTTAAAAATGGTATTCGATGGCAAAGTAAGCGTCATGACTTCTAGCTTTATTTCATTAATTACAGTAAAACACAGAGAATCAATTATTCCGCAAATCGCTTCTAGCTTTGTTGAATTATACAAAAATCACAAAAATATTCTAACTGCTATCGTAACTTCTGCTAATGGACTAGATGCAGCAACTAAACTAAAAGTATTAGAATTAGTAAAAACACAATTGAACGGAGAAATTGAATTACAAGAAAAAATAGATTCAACTATTATTGGCGGATTTATTTTAAAAATTGGTGATAAACAAATGGATAAATCTGTTTCTCGCCAGCTAGCAAATTTGAAAAAAGAATTAACAAACAAAGCATTAAACTAATAATAAAACCATATAACAATGGCAGAAGTAAAACCAGCAGAAGTATCTGCAATTTTAAGAGAACAATTATCAGGCTTTAAATCTGAGTCTGAATTAGAAGAAGTTGGATCTGTATTACAAGTAGGTGATGGTATCGCTCGTATTTACGGTTTATCTAAAGTTCAATCAGGAGAATTAATTGAGTTTGAAACAGGCCTTCAAGGGATTGTTTTAAATCTTGAGCAAGATAACGTTGGTGCTGTATTATTAGGCGCAAGCACTGGTATTAGCGAAGGATCATCAGTAAAACGTACTGGTCGTATTGCATCAATTAAAGTTGGTGAAGGTATGCTTGGCCGTGTTATTGACACTTTAGGAAATCCTATTGATGGAAAAGGGCCAATACAAGGCACAACTTACGAATTACCTTTAGAGCGCAAGGCTCCGGGTGTAATTTACCGTCAACCAGTTACAGAGCCATTACAAACAGGTATTAAAGCAATTGATGCTATGATTCCTATTGGACGTGGACAACGTGAGTTAATCATTGGCGATCGTCAAACTGGAAAAACTACAGTTGCAATTGATACAATTATTAATCAAAAAGAATTTTATGATGCAGGAAAACCTGTATTTTGTATCTATGTAGCCATTGCTCAAAAAGGTTCTACAGTTGCGAACATTGTTCGTACGCTTGAAGAAAACGGCGCTATGGCTTATACGGTTATTGTTGCAGCTAATGCTTCTGACCCTGCTCCAATGCAGTTTTACGCTCCATTTGCAGGCGCAACCGTTGGTGAATTCTTCAGAGATACTGGTCGTCCAGCTTTAATTGTTTATGATGATTTATCGAAACAAGCAGTTGCATACCGTGAGGTTTCATTATTATTACGTCGCCCACCGGGACGTGAAGCATATCCTGGTGATGTATTTTACTTGCACAGTCGTTTACTAGAGCGTGCTGCAAAAATTAACTCTTCTGACGAAATCGCTAAAAACATGAACGATTTACCAGAGGTTTTAAAACCAATAGTAAAAGGCGGAGGTTCATTAACAGCATTGCCAATTATTGAAACACAAGGCGGTGACGTTTCTGCATACATTCCAACTAACGTAATTTCGATTACTGACGGACAAATTTTCTTAGAATCAAATTTATTTAACGCAGGTGTTCGTCCAGCAATTAACGTAGGTATTTCTGTATCTCGTGTTGGTGGTAATGCTCAAATTAAATCAATGAAAAAAGTTGCAGGAACTTTAAAATTAGATCAAGCTCAATACCGCGAGTTAGAAGCGTTTGCAAAGTTTGGCTCTGACTTAGATGCTGCAACAAAATCAATTTTAGATAAAGGCGCTCGTAATGTTGAAATTTTAAAACAAGCAAATGCTTCTCCTTTAACTGTTGAACAACAAATTGCAATTATTTATTTAGGAACTAAAAACTTATTACGTTCAATTCCTGTAAGTAAAGTAAAAGAATTTGAAAAAGAATTCTTAGATGTTTGTGAACGCAAAAACAAAGAACAATTAAATGCTTTAAAAGCGGGTAAATTTGATGATAGTATTACTTCAGTATTAGAAGCTACAGCAAAAGAATTATCAGCAAAATATAACTAATCAAGTTTTAAATGTTTAGTGTTTAGTTTTTAATAAATACTATTGAAAACTAAACACTTAAAACTAAGAACTAAAATAAGATGGCAAATTTAAAAGAAGTAAGAAATAGAATAGTATCCGTTGGTTCAACCATGCAGATTACAAGTGCTATGAAAATGGTAAGTGCTGCTAAGTTAAAACGGGCTCAAGATGCTATTACACAAATGCGTCCTTATGCAAATAAATTACAAGAAATTTTGCAAAATGTAAGTTCAAGCTTAGATTCATCTGAGAATGCCTTTGCAAGAAATTCTTCTTCTAAAAATGTTTTAATAATTTGTATTTCTTCTAATAGAGGATTAGCAGGGGGATTTAACTCTAACGTTATTAAAAAAACATGGAGCTTAATTAAAAACGATTACGCAAGTAATAATGTATCTGTTGTAAGTATTGGTAAAAAAGCTAACGATGCTTTTAAACGTACTGAATATGGTATGCACGGCGTTCATAGCGATAAAGGCATTCACTCAGATGACATGCCTGATTTAATTGGGATATTTGATAATCTATCTTACGATAATGTCTCTCATATTGCTGAGAGGTTAATGCTTTCATTTTTAAATAAAGAATTTGATAAAGTTGTTTTAGTTTATAATCAATTTAAAAATGCGGCTATTCAAATAGTTCAAGATGAACAATTTTTACCAGTTGTTCCATCACAATTAGAAGGTAAAACATCATCAGTTGATTATGCATTTGAACCAAGTAAAGAATTTATTATCGGCGATTTAATTCCACGCTCGTTAAAAACACAATTTTACAAAGCATTATTAGACTCAGTAGCATCAGAACACGGTGCTCGTATGACAGCCATGCATAAAGCAACTGATAACGCTAAAGATATGTTACGTGATTTAAAAATTAGCTACAATAAAGCTCGACAAACAGCTATTACTACTGAAATTTTAGAAATCGTTGCTGGTGCTGAAGCACTAAACGGATAAAATATTACATTAAAAACGTAAAAACTCCTACTTTCACAAGTAGGAGTTTTTTATTTTAAATAGGATTATTTAAAATAAACATGGATAATCTCACTTTAACTTTATATTAATTGTTTATTTACAGTAATACTACTAAATTTGCATTAAAACATAAAAAAAATGAAGAAAATTTTACAACCAATTAAAAAAACAATTTTATTCTCTGCGTTTTTTGGTGCAAGCTTATTGTCTGCGCAAACAACGTATACATTTACTAATGCAAGCGCTATTGGTAGAACGGGTCCAACGACTCCTCAAATAACAGCAGCTTATCTTTCAACTAATTTAAACGGTTCAGTTACAGTAAGTGGAGGAATTCAATCATTTACTGTTCCAACTTCTGGGCCATACCAATTTAATGTTGCAGGTGGTAAATCAGGTGATTATCTTGCTAGTATTACTCCAGGATATGGCCGAATAATTTCAGGAACATATAATTTAACTGCTGGAACCGTATTAAATATAGTTGTTGGACAAAGTGGATTAGCAATGAACAATAACAATGCAGGCTATATTACTAGCTATGCAAGTTATAAAACAACAAATGCTGGTGGCGGCGGTGGAACTTTTGTTTACGCTGGCACTACATTGCTTTATGCTGCTGGCGGCGGCGGCGCACCAAACGGATATAGGAATTCTCCAGGAAGCCCAGGAAATTTTGCTACATCAGGCAGTGCCGGTGCAGCTGGAACAGGTGGAGCTGGTGGAACATTAGGAGCACCTGGTGCTGCTGGTGGAGCAGGAGCTACAGCTGGTAGCAATGGAGTTGGTGGTTATGGTGGATCAGGAGATGGCCCAGGCGGCGGCGGCGGCGGGGTTGCTATTTTACCTTCAACTTTCTTAGGCGGAATAACAGTTGCGCCAAATGGCTCTGAAGGTGGTTTTGGTGGCGGTGGAAGCTGCGCTGGTGGTAGTTCAATTAGTGCTGGCGGCGGCGGCGGCGGCGGTTACTCTGGCGGTGGCGGAGGTGTTACCGGTACTGCTAATGATACTTATGGTGCTGGCGGCGGAGGTGGTAGTTATGGAATAACTACTATTACTGATTTAGGAACAAATAATAGTAATGGTTATGTTGTAATAACAGCATTATACGGCTTATCAATTACTCAAACATCAACAATAGCTTGTAATGGTTTATTAACTGCAGCTCTTTCTGCTTCAGTTAGTGGTGGTACTGGCCCCTATACGTATTCTTGGTCACCAACTGGTGGTACTGCTTCTACGGCAACTGGTTTAGGTGCTGGTACTTATACTTGTAAAGTTACTAGTGCTGTTTCAGGCACTACTTCTAGTACTTTTACAGTTACTCAACCTTCTGCTGTTGTTTCTGCTGTTGCTTCTAAAACTAACGTTTCTTGTTATGGTGGTGCTAATGGTGTAATTACTCTTACTACTACT
>CAIYSA010000404.1 GCA_903928655.1 uncultured Bacteroidota bacterium | reverse complement strand
TTTTTAATTGCTCAATTTTTAATTCAAATTCCTTTTCTTTATCAGCAATTATTTTTTGGTCTTTGTTAAAACGATCCATATACCGCGCTTTGATAGACGCTTCTATTTCTGATGATATCGCTTCGCCTAATTGAAATTCGTGCGTACATTTAGGGCATTTTATAGTTGATGGCGAGCTCATTTATTTAATTAAATTAATTTATCAAAAAGAATTTTCATTCCATTGGTTGCAGTAGTTTTTAAATGTATAATATTTTTTAAGTGATCTAAATTAAAATCACCTGGGTCAATCAAATATTTTGGTATTAATCTTGGGGCTTCACTAATTAAATTTGCCGCAGGATAAACATTTAATGAAGTCCCTATTGTTATAAATATATCAGCCGTTTCCGAAAGGTTAGTTGCATTTTCCATTTCTGGTACTGCCTCTCCAAACCAAACAATGTGTGGGCGTAATTGAGATCCTTTTTCGCATAATTCTCCCATTTTTAATTCCCAATTTTTGGTTGGATAAATTAAATTAGAATCAACAGTGCTTTTCACTTTCATGATTTCGCCATGTAAATGCAAAACGTTTTTGCTTCCAGCGCGTTCGTGCAAATCATCAATGTTTTGAGTTATTACTTGTACGTCATAGTATTTTTCAAGTTCTGCAACTAAGTTGTGAGCTATATTTGGCTTCGCATCCATAACTTGTTTGCGACGCATATTATAAAATTGCTGAACGAGTTCTTTGTTTTTTTGCCAAGCTGCAAAAGTTGCTACGTCTTCTATATTATACTCCTCCCACAAACCATCACCTGCCCTAAATGTTTTTAAACCACTTTCCGCACTAATTCCCGCACCAGTAAAAACAATTATTTTCTTTTTTATCATCTTATTAAAAAAAATGTAAACAATCTACAAACATTACTTTGTAGTAAATTGCTTATGCCTAAATTTACAAAAAAAACAAATAATCCTATGAAATTTTTTATTGATACTGCAAATTTAGACCAAATTAAAGAAGCCCAAGATTTAGGCGTATTAGATGGTGTAACAACTAACCCTAGTTTAATGGCAAAAGAAGGCATTAAGGGGCAAAATAATATTTTAAAACATTATGTTGATATCTGTAATATTACTACCGGCGACGTAAGTGCTGAAGTTATAGCAACTGATTTTGACGGAATGGTTAAAGAAGGCGAAATATTGGCTGATTTACATGAGCGTATTGTAGTTAAAATACCAATGATAAAAGATGGTATTAAAGCAATAAAATATTTTAGCGACAAAGGAATAAGAACAAATTGTACCTTGGTTTTTTCTGCGGGTCAAGCATTATTAGCTGCTAAAGCTGGTGCAACTTATGTTTCGCCCTTTGTTGGCCGCTTAGATGATGTTAGTACTGATGGCATTAGATTAATCGAAGAAATTCGTGTTATTTATGACAACTATGCTTATGAAACACAAATATTAGCAGCCTCAGTTCGTCACCCAATGCATATTATACAATGTGCTCAAATTGGTGCTGATGTTATTACAGCTCCATTAAGTGCAATTATGTCTTTATTAAATCATCCTTTAACCGATAAAGGTTTAGCTCAATTTTTAGAAGACGCAAAAAAATAATTATTAATTTAATTTTTTAAAAAAGCGATAGTTGAATAGTTCAATTATCGCTTTTTATTTACGATAGGTCTTCTTTAAGACAATCTATTGCTATTTTTGCTGAGTTTAATGCTAAAGGAATTCCGCCACCTGGATGAACTGTAACCCCAACAAAATAAAGCCCTTTTATATCTTTACTAAAATTTGCATGACGGTAAAAAGTTGCGAATTTGTTGTTTGAAGCATTGCCATATATTGAACCAGATTTATTTGAATATTTTTCTTCAATCGAACCAGGATGCATCACTTCTTCATAAATAATTAAACTTTCAATATCAGTTTTTAATGTAGATCGG
>CAIYSA010000403.1 GCA_903928655.1 uncultured Bacteroidota bacterium | reverse complement strand
ATTTTTGTAACTTTCAGTTTCTTCAAAATAACTTGCCGAAATACTTTTACCATCCTTGCTAATATAAAAACAAGAGTCGTTTTTACAAACGCTAGCAAAGCCTTCCGAAAAATCCATCGCGTCATCATATTGAGGCAAAATAATCCAAGTTCCTAAAGTATCAATATATCCAAATTTATTACTTCTATCTTTTAAAGGGATCAAAATTTGTTCAACGAGGTTCAATTCTTTATTTATAATTTCTCTATAAGGATATTGAGGGTATTTATTTATAAAATTTTGTAAATTTTGTTTTGAATAAACCTTAACCGTATTGCTATACAACAATCTCCAAGCATCATCCCTAGTTTGAATTGTACTATAAGTATTAATAAATTCATAAAGACAATCCTCATCTGCAAGCAGTTTTGTTAATTCAAATAAATTTACTTCGGCTCTTAGTTTGTTGTAATTTTTTTGATATTTTTTTAAAAATCTTTTGTACGAATTTATTTCTGTAACATTAATATTTTCTAAATATTCAAAGTCGTAAAATATTTTTTGTGCCTTATTGTATAATTTACTTTCAGGATAATTCATTAAAAAAACATTTATACTGTCGCTTCGTTGGAATGCCGATAAATTACCTAAAACAATTTGATCACGCTTAAGGAGGCAAGATTCAATTAAATTTTCTTCAGCAAAAAAAAATAGTCGTAAATAATGATTCAAATTATTTGCACTTAAATCACTACAATATTTAGCATAACCATTTTGGGCAATTTCACTAGCAAACTTATTTATAGTATTACGATTTATATGGTATTTATCAAAACTAATTGTGTCTTTAAAATATGATTTTGAAATTGAAATATATTTAGCCGCACTATCAATATTTGAAAACGGATTATCAGTTCTATAAAAAATAGTAGCTAAACCAAACGAAGCATTAACTTTATTTGAATTATAAGTATTATAAAAAAGTTGCTTTGATTTAAAATAATCAAAAACAGATAATGCCTTATATGCTTTTTCGATATTATTGCAAAACAATAACTGAGGAAAAAACACTAGAAAAAAAATCCATTTACTTTTAAACATATAAACTCTAAAATTGCTTTAAAATTATACTTTTGTACTTTAAAATTTAGATAAAGATGTTCACAACCGGAAAAATCATATTTGCAGGTGTTTTTGTATTAATTTTTTTTATAGCCATGTTTTGGTCATATCAAAAAGACAAACAAATAAACAAAATTCATTTTAATGGAGCATCCAAAACGTTGATTTACATTATTTTAGTTTTAGGAGTCTTGTTTTTATTTGTAAAATTGAGGCATTATTTATAATACCAAATTGTTTTTTAGAATTTAACCAAACTTATAGTATGATTTGGTTGTAATTTAATTAAAAAAAATTAAAATCTTAATCCAATTCCAAATTCCAACCAATTATGGTAAAGTTTAATACGCGACTCTTTTAAAGGAATTGTATTATATTCTCTTTGGTAAATAATATTAGCGAAAAAATGATCGCCATTGTAACCCAATTGGGTTTTAAAATTAGTGTAAACCGGAACATTTATCCAAAACCGATCCTTATCCGTTTGTGAATATCTCTGAATTTGAAATCCACTTCCTACCATTAAAACTGGTGTAAAATGAAATTTCCTAAATACAAATTGATATCCGAAACCAATAGACAAAATTGTGCTAGAGAAATTTCCAAACTTTAATTTATTTAAATTCGGATAAAAAGCACTTTGTGAAGCTGGCACAAATTCAGAATCAGCTTCAATCCTTTGGTATCGCTCAGAAAGTGCCATCAAAAATGAACCTGCACTTTTCTTTTGCCTTTCGCCTTGAGCAAATGCAGCATTCATAGAAAAGTTTTTATTAAAATTAAAGCCAAGGTTTAATCCTGCTTCTATAATCCTTAATTTATCAGTTTTAGGATAACCTAAAGAATCTTTATTCCAATTTGGATAAAATTGGCTATAATTTTCTAAATAAAACCCTTTATAATCTCTATAAAATAAGCTCCAATTTAATGTCCGCCCTTGGATATTTACAAAAATATTTCTAAACTTTGTGTTCCCGTAACGTTCAATATTTCTATCATTAGAAGGTAGCTTTATAGCAAATGAAATATAAACTTTCTTTATTTTTAAAGACAATCCTACTACACCTGGAATTGAAGGTTTATATCGGAATTTCTCTCCCTTACCCAAAAGCCGACTACTGACGTCAACCCATACCGAAGGAAAAACGAAGCGTGGTCTTACCAAAAAGTTTTTAGGGAAAACTTCTATGTTTTCAGTGACTTCCTTTGCTTTTTTAGGCTTATTTTTTTTTGAGGATTGAGCAAAAGTTTGCAAACTCAAAATAATAGAACAAAAAATTAAAACGAATTTAATACTCATAGATCAAATATAGTAAACATAAAAAAATAGTAGAACAAATTATCTGAAATAACTAACAAAAAACACGTTAATTTATTTAATATAATTAGAGTTTTCTGATGTGCTAAATAAATTAATAACTATATTTATGCCTCAAAATTAAACGACAATTTAAAACTAATTATATGGAAAAAGTATTAAAATCACTAGGTATTAAAGATATAAATATTGGGTGTGCTACAGGTAGCAATTTTTTTGCAAATGGCGATATACTTGAATCTTATAGTCCCGTTGACGGAAAACTAATAGCAAAAGTTCAGGTTGCAAATGCAAATGATTACGAAAAAGTAGTACAAATTGCATCACAAGCATTTTTACTTTGGCGAAATATTCCAGCACCGAAACGTGGCGAAATTGTTCGTCAGTTTGGTGAGAAATTAAGAGCAAAAAAGAATGATTTAGGCAAATTAGTTTCTTATGAAATGGGTAAATCTTTGCAAGAAGGCTTAGGTGAAGTTCAAGAAATGATAGATATATGCGACTTTGCAGTTGGCGTATCTCGTCAGTTATATGGTTTAACTATGCATTCTGAAAGAGAAAATCATAGAATGTATGAGCAATGGCATCCATTAGGAATTGTAGGTATTATTTCTGCATTTAATTTTCCAGTGGCTGTTTGGAATTGGAATACGGCATTAGCATGGATTTGCGGAGATGTTTGTATATGGAAACCATCAAGTAAAGTTCCATTATGTGCAGTAGCGTGCCACAATATTTGGATTGAAGTTGCAAAAGAAAATAATTTGCCAGAAGGTATTTCGTGTTTATTAGTAAGTCCAGGAAGTATCGGCGAAAAAATGTGTGAAGATCCTCGAGTGCCATTAGTATCAGCAACTGGTTCTACCCGTGTTGGAAGAATTGTTGGAACTAAAGTAGCAAGTCGTTTTGGTCGTTCTATTTTAGAATTAGGTGGTAATAATGCAGTTATTATTACTCCTAATGCTGATTTAAAGGCTGTTTTACCAGGCTTAGTATTTGGTTCGATTGGAACAGCTGGACAACGTTGCACATCTACACGCAGATTAATCATTCACGAAGATATTTATGATGATGTTAAACAAAAATTAGTAAGTGCTTATAAACAATTAAGAATCGGAGATCCTTTAAATGAAAACAATCACGTAGGTCCATTAATTGACAAAGGAGCAGTTAAAGAATACATGAGTGCTATTGAAAAAGTAATTGCTGAAGGTGGAAAAATTTTAATTCCTGGAGGTATTTTAGAAGGCAAAGGTTATGAAAGTGGCTGTTATGTTTATCCCTGTATTGCCGAAGCAAATAATGATTTTGAAATTGTTCAACACGAAACCTTTGCTCCTATTTTGTATATTATGAAATATAAAACAATTGATGAAGGTATTGCAATCCAAAATGGAGTGCCTCAAGGCTTGTCGTCATCTATTATGACATTAAACATGCAAGAAGCCGAACAGTTTTTGTCAACAAATGGAAGTGATTGTGGTATTGCAAATGTAAATATTGGCACAAGTGGTGCAGAAATTGGCGGTGCTTTTGGTGGTGAAAAAGAAACTGGTGGTGGTCGCGAAAGTGGCTCTGATAGCTGGAAAGCATATATGCGTCGTCAAACAAATACAATAAACTACGGAACAAAATTAACCTTAGCGCAAGGTATTAAATTTGATTTTTAAAAATATAAAATAACAATTAACAAATAAACCTTCTTAAAAAAACTGAAGGTTTGAAAACAAAAAAACATGACAATTTCAAACAACAAAGTAGTAGCTGTAAATTATCATTTATCGGCTAACGTAGAACAGGAAGCTCCTGAATTAATTGAGCAAACAACAAAAGAAACTCCTTTTGTTTTTATTTTTGGAAGTGGGCAATTATTACCCGATTTTGAAAAGAATTTACTTGACAAAAAAGTTGGTGATAAATTTGACTTCGCTGTATTACCAAAAAATGGATATGGAATTTCTGATGCTGAAATGGTAACAAAAATTCCTAAAGAAGCATTTCATGTTGATGGCGTTTTTGATGCTGAAAGAGTTATTGAAGGTGAAGAATTAATGATGAATGATGCTGAAGGAAATGAGTTGATGGGTTTTGTGAGCGAAATTGGTGATGATTATGTTATAATGGATTTTAATCACCCGTTAGCGGATCACCATTTGCATTTTGTTGGCGAAGTATTATCTATTCGCGAAGCAACAGCTGAAGAACTAGATCATGGACATGTGCATGGTGCTGGTGGACATCATCACTAAAAAAAATTTCAACTAGTTTCTTGAAATTGAAAATAATAAATGACTGAAGAATTTCCTGTATTTAGAAAATATTCCAATAACAAAAATTTCTTAAAAATCATTAATCTAAATGAATTTATTGAAATTTCTGTTATAGGAAAACAGGTTTTATTCAAAAAGCATGAAGCAAAAATCTATCCTGATAAATTATTTATTGCAGATTTAATAAATTGCAATCCCCCTTTTATTAAAATTTCTGAAGAAGAATTTTCGATTATAGAAAATCTAATTACTACAAAAAACTAAAGCAGTTTTATTTTATATTTTTCTGCCATTTTATTTAATTGCTCTTCACTAACATCATGTATATTTTTATTATCATGATAATTTTCAACAGTTACCACATAAATATTGTAATCATACATTTTCGCTAATTTAAAATATATCTCCAACTCCCATTCAATGGTAAATGTATTATGTACAAAAATTTTTTCTATGTTATCTTTCATTGAGATTCTTGTATTTTCTTCGCATTGTTTATACGCTAAATGATTGAGTTTAAAATCAAATATATAATCCCCTGTAATTTTGTTTGTGAAATAATCATCAACAGAAAAAATAGGATATTTTCCGTTTTCAGATAACAAATTAGCAATCGCAGACTTGCCACTTCCAGGCAATCCTCGCAATAAAATAAGTGAATTTTTCATTTTCATTAAACAAAAAAATCCAAACTAAAATGGTTTGGATTTTTGTGGTTCCGACCGGGATTGAACCGGTGACACCTAGATTTTCAGTCTAGTGCTCTACCAGCTGAGCTACAGAACCAAGTAATTTGGAGTGCAAATTTAGTAGAAAATTCTGTATTGCAAAAGAAAACTTAAAAAAACTTAAAATCATTTTACATATCAAGTATTTTTCTATTTTTATACTCTCTTGAATTTAGTAATAGACATAGGAAATACGCGAACAAAAACCGCTTTATTTGATGGTGAAAACTTAGTTGAATTATTTATTCTTAAGTCGCCTGAAGACATCTTTAATGCCAATTTATTAGAAAATTGCGCTCAAATTATTCTTAGTAGCGTAAAAGATGACGTTAAAATTTTTCTTTCTGAACTTTCTAAATTAAAACCAACCATTTTATTTACTTCATTAACAAAAACTCCAATCGAAAATAATTACGAATCACTTTCTACTTTGGGTTCAGATAGGATTTCTGCTGCCGTTGGTGGTTATTATCTTTATCCAAATAAAAATGTTTTAGTAATTGATGCGGGTACTTGCATTAAATATAATTTTACAAATTCAAACAATCAGTATTTGGGCGGTGGGATATCACCTGGCATTGAAATGCGTTTTAAGGCATTACAAGAATTTACAGATAAATTACCACTTATTGAAATCGATTTAAATTTCAACTCACTAATTGGAGATTCAACACAAAGCTCAATATTATCAGGCGTTTTAAATGGCACAATTTCCGAAATTGATGGAATAATTAATCTCTACAAATTGCAATTTCCAGATTTAATTTGCGTTTTAACTGGGGGCGATTCGCAATACTTGGCGAATCGTTTAAAAAATAGCATCTTTACGCACCAAAATTTAGTTTTGAAAGGATTAAACAATATTTTAAATTATACTATTGAAACCAACAACTAATTCTCTAACACAAAGAGCTATTTATTTTTTTCTTGCTTTAATAAGCTTGAATTCTATTTCTTTTTCACAAAACCTAACATCAAGCCCATATTCTAGATATGGTTTTGGAGAATTAAATTCTCAAACATTTGCCTCACAAGCAGCAATGGGAAATTCATTTATAGCATACCAGCAGGATAGTATTGCTCCATTTTTTATTAATGCTGCAAACCCTGCAGGTTTATCAGGCATTAAACTAACTCTACTTGAATTAGGTGGCCAAGTTCAATTTACCAAAATAAGCAGTTCAGCTTCTTCTATTAAAAAAACAAATTCTAACTTTTCTTATGGCTCAGTTGGATTTCCTTTAAAAAAAATTGGAGGTGCTGCGTTTGGTATTATGCCTTTTAGTACTGTAGGCTACAAAATAACTTCAGTTCAGAATGAACCTTTAGTTGGTGGAAGCATGAAATATATTTATAATGGTGATGGTGGTTTAAACAAAGCCTTTATTGGACTAGGTGTTAAACCATTTAGAAGTCAAGAATATAAATTTCAGCATTCCGATTTTGCTGATAGCCTTATAAAGTATAATAAAACATCAAAATATAAACGTATAAAATTAGCGAAACAATTAATTTCTAATTTTTCATTTGGTACAACTGCGAATTATATTTTCGGAACAATTAATCAAACAACAGATATAGTTTATCCCTCACAAGTATTGTATTTTAACTCAAAAAGACAACGTTCTACACAAGTAAATGATTTCACTTTTAATGGTGGACTTCAAACTAATTTTACAATTGATTCAATAAAAAAGAAAGGGCATAGAACTATTTTAAAAGAAAAAATTACCATTGGAACTGGCTTTTTTATAAATACACCAACAAATTTAGACTCTAAACAAAATAAAATTATTTACAATTATTCATTAGACGGTTTTGGAATAGAAAGACCAAAAGACACTGTTTTAAATTCGCAAAATGTTTCGGGAACTATTAAACTTCCTTTAGAAATGGGAGTTGGACTTTCATTTAAAAAAGGTGAAAAAATTACAGTTTTAATTGATGGCGCAATTACTAATTGGTCGGGGTACAAAAACTTTAATGATCCAAATACTGAATTTAATAATAGTTATCGGGTTTCTGCTGGTTTAAATTATGTGCCTAATAAATTAGCTTTTGGTTCTTCAAATTACATTAAACGTATTCATTACCGTGTTGGCGCATCTTATACAGATGGTTATTTAGATTTAAAAAATACTAAAATTAGAAATTACTCTGTTTCTGCAGGATTAGGATTACCAGTTGGAGCTGCTAAATACGACGCCAGAGGAAAATGTGATGAAATTGGCGTAGTAAATATTTCAGTTCAATATGGTAAATTAGGCACAATAACCAATAACTTATTACAAGAAGAGTATGTAAGAATAACCCTTGGTTTTACTTTTAATAAACGGTGGTTTATAAAATATAAATACGATTAATGAATTGATGGTAAAATTTTTTGTAAATATTTTTATTTTT
>CAIYSA010000402.1 GCA_903928655.1 uncultured Bacteroidota bacterium | reverse complement strand
GCTGCGGGCTTTTTGTATCTCGCCGAATCAATGGGTGATCCTTTGGCTGCGAGTTCAACTTTTATTTGTGTACCCTGATTCCCGCTGGCTTCGCATTGCCAACACAAACACCGTATCGATCGGTGCGACATCGGTACAGTGCAATGTAGCCACGTGAAGCACGGCCAATCAGTCTAAGAGACTCAATCAGCAAGCTAAACAACTGAAGGCTCGACAAGCTTTGCATAAGGCACAGGCTGCAATGAGTAAAACCATCAATAAATTAATTAAATAGAAGTCACGGAAGACTATGATATCCCCAAGGTTTGCTAAAGTAACTATTCAGAACTTTTTGGGCATCTATGTCTTCTGTCAGATTAGCTCCATCAGCATAATACGGATATAAAGGATTTGTTGGATTACTGAATTTAGTAACCTCCAACCAAGGACTGAATCCTTCAATTGCTACTCCATCTGTTATATCACTTATTTGTAGAGCAACCATTTCTAAAAAAGCTTGCATTTTTAATATTTTCATTTTATTACTTAAAGCAGGTTTTGAATATGGTGTCGTAGTAAAAATATTAGTAACCATTGCCGTCCAGTAATCAGGTGGTGCTAATCCTACACCTACATCTGCTGATAAAGAATTCAGAGAGATCATTATTTTAGTGCCATATTTATTGTATATGTTCCTTAGTAGCTTGGGTTCATCAAGCCCTAGAGTATCATTGTTGTATAAGCTAACAATTTTAGCTAAATCATATATTGGTGTGTTTGATAGTGCATTATGTGTATAGTAATTAAAATAATCAAATAAAGCAATTATTGGTGTTTCACCATAAGAAGATAAAGCCAATTTTCCTGAGAACGACATACGTAATTTACTAACCATGTCAGTCCAGTATGGTTGAAATTCTCGTGTATCTAAATGTTGCCCCTCCATTAGTAAACCATCAACTTTATGCTGTTGTGCAATTGCTGCCAATCCAACTGAATAGTCTGTTACGCTTTTAAACAAAACTTCCTTTGAAAAATTATTGAAGGTGTATTTAACTGGAATATCTAATTTTCCGTCAACTATCGATATAGATATCCAAACATACATTCCTTGGGATTTAATATAATCAACAACTTTCCAAAAATCTTTTGGCAATGTTTTTACTACAGTTTTGTCAACGGTATAACTAATCAAACCCGTATTAGGGTCAATGGAAGCTTGAGTTGTTAAAATAAATCCATTGAAGCCTACATTTTTTGCTCTGTCAATTAAGATTTTCATGGCATCAAGTGATGTGGTTTGATTGCCATAAATATTAAATTCGGTACTTGGAGTATCGTATCTATAATCTAAAAGAGTTAAGCGATATTTACCTGGTTGTAATGTTGCTGGTGCGGAAAAATTAGGAACTGAAACTGAAGCTGAAACTGGAGTAGTAGCGTATCCTCCAATGCAAGTAATAGTTGTATTTGTTTTTAAATAATTTGAAAATGGTTTTGTTACAGATCCGTTTGTAGGTACTGTAGAATTTGTTGGGTCGTTAAGAGTGCAACTTGTTGCATTTGTTGAAGTCCAAGTTAGTGTTACCGATGGGTTTACGTATCCGGTTTCGTTAGTCGAACTCAAACTTACTGTTGGTTGAATTGCCGGTGTTTGTGGTGATCCTCCACCACAACCAATTAATACAGATACAAATAATAAACTAATTAATTTTTTCATGACCATCTTAATTCGTAAAGAGTTGCTTCGCTTGGATCTTCAAAAGAAATATTACCCAAAGTGTCGATGAAGGCAAATAAATCACTAGTGTTCATGGTTACAGCAAACCTTCCATGTAGTTTGTTTAATACCCATTGTTTTGAATCTTCTGTTAGCATTGTTGTTGCCATTATAAAGTGAGGCGGGGGATATTCTACTTGACGATTACTAAACCATACTACAGGATCAACTTCATACTCTGTCATTT
>CAIYSA010000401.1 GCA_903928655.1 uncultured Bacteroidota bacterium | reverse complement strand
TTTTATTTTTATTTTTTATTTCAATCGCCAGCTCTAAAGGCCTTACGCCACTATAGTGTTTATCAAAAAACATAAAATCTTGTTTAATTTTTACACGATCAGATAAATCTTCGAGTAAAATATTATTGACTTTAATTTTGTAAACACCAATAATAGATAAAACAACCAGCAGACAAGTTGTAATTATAATTGTTTTTTGATTTCTGAAAATCCAAAATAATACGTTGCGCATTACATTGTAAGTTTTGTTGTTATGGCTATGAACAATTACTAATTTTTTTGGAGTAAATAAAAACAGTAGTGCCGGAAGCAATGTATATGTTAATACAAAAGCAATAATAATTCCAACGGAAGTAAAAATCCCAAAATCACGGATGGGAATGATACTCGAAAACAACAAGGATAAAAACCCTACCACTGTTGTTATAAGCGTTAAAAATGTTGGAAAACCAACTTCTTTAATAATTAGTGGAAATATTTTTACTTTCTCTGTTCCTTTAGAAAGTTCTTCAAAATATTTAGAGAAAAAATGAACGACGTCGCTCATGCCAGCAATAAAAATCATGGTAGGCAACATAACTGTCATGATATCTAATGATTGTCCGCACAAAGCCATGATGCCTAATGTCCAAAAAATTGAAATGACTACTATTGTTATTGGAACAACAATTCCATAGAGTGATTTGAACGAAAACCATAGAAACACTATGACTAAAACAAATGAAATACTTAAAAAGTACTTAAACTCTTGTTCTAAATTTTTTAAATAAACATTCTGTGCAACAATTCTACCAACAAAATGTACTTCATCAAATTTATATTTATTAAATGCAACTTCAATATTTTTAGCCAAGCTATCACTCTTTTTTTTGCTTAATCTTTCGTTGGTTTTTATATATATAGAAATGGATTTAGCATCCTGTGGAAAAAAAGACCCGATTAGTTCAGGCGTATTGTAAATAGTTGCACTATCATTTTTGTATAAAGTTTCATCATCAACATGAAGTAGCTTTTTTTCTATAGGTACGATTCCACTATATGAAATATTTTTAATGTTAGTTGGTGAAATAATTCTATCAATGTTATCTAACAGTTTTAGTTCGTTTGATAGGCTTTCTATTTTGGTAAGAAAATCTTTTTTAAAAACCCCTTGTTTATTTTCTATCCCTAATAATACAAACTCATTATCCCATTCAAAACGATCGCGATGGTTGTTGTAGATTTCAAGTTCCTTATCTTCATTAGGAAAAAACGCCTCGAAATCGTAATTGAAATTCAAACTTTTAATTTTGAATGCGAATAAAATACTAATCCCAACAACTAAAACTAATACTAGGTAACTAAGTTTTTTTTGAGAAAATTTCATTAGTGTTTTTTAAACGTTGGTTTACCAGCCTTTTGTGTCAATTAAAAAAATTAAGCCACCTATGACTCCCGCACTTAAAGCAAGTTCTCGTTTATTTATTTTATCAAATGTATCATCGGCGGTATGATGATAGTCAAAATATTTTTGTCCATCAGGTTGAAATCCAATTAGAGGAACTCCCAAGGTTTTAAGGGGAGCTATATCAGCGCCGCCGCCGCCCTGCGTTATGTATTGAACAAAGTAAGGATTTAATAAGGCTTTCCATTCAAGTACTTTTTTAAACGCACCCATTGTAGTATCTATACTAATCCCGCGTGGAGAAAATCCACCGGCATCACTTTCGAGAGCGGCAATATGTTTTAAATTATTGTTTTTTGTGTCCTCAAAATATGCTTTTCCGCCAGCCCCACCATTTTCTTCATTCATAAAAGCAACCGCTCTAATAGTATGTTGAGGCTTAATGTTTAGATTTTTAAACATCGCTAAAACCTCTATTCCTTGCACTACGCCAGCCCCATCATCATGAGCGCCTTGTCCATTATCCCATGCATCTAAATGACCGCCCGCTAAAATTATTTCGTTAGGTTTTGTGCTTCCTTTTATTTCACCAACCACATTGTAAGAAAGTTCTTTTGGAAGCATTTCACAACCCATTGTGATAGTTAATTTTAATAATTTATTTGAGCGTAATTCTTTTTCTAAAATATCTGCACCAGTAAAACTAATAGCGCATGCCGGTATTTTTGTTTTACAGAGTAAAGTATCATAACCCATTACTCCAGTATGAGGAAAATCATTACTAATAGAGCTCATACTTCTAACAATTGTTCCTAATGCGCCATATTTAGCAGCCTTACTCGGCGCCGAATATCTGTAAGTAACAGTCTCGCCATAACATGCGCCAGTTGTTAAATGAGTATGATCAAAGAATACATTAAAAAAAACTATTTTTCCTTTTATGTTTTTTTCCCCTAATGAATCTAATTCTTTAAAACTTTTAACTTCAATAATGTTTGCAGTTAAGCCTGTTTTAGTAGTTGAAATAGAATTACCTAATGCGCAAATATTTAAGTTTGTTTTTTTGTTTTTACGGGTAATAAAAGTGCAGGTTTCTTTTTTTCCCCTTATCCAATGTGGCACCATACAAGGCTGTAAATAGACTGTATCTGCCCCAGCCTCATACATTGCTTTTTTTGCCCAAAAAACGGCTTTAGTCGCTCCAGCAGAGCCACTTAATCTGCTTTCAATTTTAGTAGAAAGAAATTCTAAGTTTGAATAACATTTACTTTGCGTTAAATAGTAATCAAAAACTTTACGTAAAATTAAACTGTCTGATTGTTGTGAATAGTAGGATAACGTTAGTGAGCTGAAAATAATTAGAAAATAAAATCTCATCATGCTATATATTATTTACTGTTTGTGTAAAACGTTTCTGCTTTTTCCCAGTTTATAATGTTCCACCAATTCGAAATGTAATCTGCTCTTTTGTTTTGGTACTTCAAATAGTAAGCGTGTTCCCAAACATCTAATGCTATAACAACTTCGTTTTTAATTTTATCGGTAGCGCTTGTTCTCATAAACGGATTGTCTTGATTTGGGGTTGTTACAATCATGAGTTTGCCGTTTTGTTTTATAAGCCAACACCAACCGCTCCCAAAATGCTTAGTAGCAGACTCTGAAAACTGTTTTTTGAATTCTTCAAATGATTTAAATTCTATTTTAATTGCTTCTGCTAAATTTGTTTTAGGGAAATTGGGCTCCGCTTTTGGATTTGGTTTTAATAATTCCCAAAAAAGAGTGTGATTTACATGGCCACCTAAATTGTTTCTAAGGTTTATATTGCCAATAGGTTGCGGTTCAATTAGCCTGCATTTTGTTATATCATCAACCTTGTAATTAATTTCGGTAGACTGAATGGCGTTTAATTTATCTACATATCCTTTATGGTGTTTTGTGTGATGAACAATCATTGTTTGCTCGTCTATAAAAGGTGCCAGTGCATTATATTCAAATTGTAGTTTTGGAAGTGTAAATGCATCATTTGTATTTGCATGATTTGCAATACTATCTATCGCCTCTAATTTATTGTTACTACTAAGTTTTGCAGCAATTGAGGACAAGCCAAGTACACCTATTTTTTTAAAGAAATCTCTTCTATCATTCATGTTAAAATTGAATTAATATTTGGTTTTTTTCTACAGCAACGCCTTTGGTTACGGCTATTTTTTTAATAACTCCATCTGTTGGCGATTTTAATACGTTTTCCATTTTCATGGCCTCTAAAACAATTAACGGATCACCCTTTTTTATTTCCTGACCCTCTTCCACCAATATTTTAAAAACCATTCCTGGCATTGGAGCCTTTACATCATTAACTTTTTTAACTGCTAGGCTGTCTAAGCCTAAGTTGTGTAATAACTCGTCGTATTTATCTTTAATACTTAAAATATAAGGCGTGTTATTAATTTTCACATATAGTTTTTTTTCTTCGGATATATGTTTTACAATTTCAAGAGTATATGATTTATTATCTTTAATTAAATGATAAACTCCATCACGAACGTTAATGATTTCTGAGCTAAACAACGCATTGTTTAGTTTACCTTCAATATTATTGCCTGATGTTGTTTTTATCTCAACCTTGAATTCAGAACCATCATTAACCTTAATTGTATACATAGAATTAAATATAACGTAAAAATACTGTTAAATAACATAAAACCAAGAATGTATGCATAAAAAAAGCCTTGATGTTTTCAAGGCTTTTTAATGTTTTTATAAGATTATTATTTTTTAACAAATTCTCCCATTTTATTGTCATAGTTTATAAAATAACCACCCTTTGAAAGGTTAGCAGCATCAACCGTTGATCCAAAGCCTCTTTTAACAACGTTTCCATATTGGTCATAAATTTCATACATTGTTTCAACAGGTTTGTCAGAAGCTATAAAATTAATCTCTTTTGAAACTTTAATTGGAGCAAATGTTATGTTAGCGGCATTAGACATAAAATCTACTGGTTTTGACAAACGTGGTTGGCCACTATAATCTGTTTGACGAACTCGTATTTGATTTTTCCCAGAGTGAGGTGTAATTTTGAAGCTGTAATTATTTGTAATTGGAGTTCCAATACCATCAACTTCTCCAACTTTTACCCATTTGTTCCATCTGAATTGTTCAACTGCAAAAGCTAATTTACCAGTTTCTAATTTTGTTGACCATTTTAAATTACCATCTTTATCAATTGTCATAGAAATAATCTCAAACGTACTTTTCGGCTTTAATACTTCTGGGTTTAATACTTTAGGCTTACAATCTTCTTTATGTTTAATTTTTATTTCAACTTTTTCCCCAATTGCTAATTTGTGCGGCTTAAAATCAATTTCAAACGCACTTGAATTTATCTCATCTGTTGTAATGTTTCCGTTCACCAAAACCTCAGTCACACAAAAACCTACTCCACCACTACCAAAAGGGTTTTGAATATATAGATTTTTACCTTGATAATTTCCTTCCAAAATAATAACACCACCTTGCGAAAACCCTTTAAGGGAAAGGATTATACTAAGAAAGATAAATAAATAAAATTGCTTCATAGTGTTTTAGGATTAAGCTTAAGCCAAAAGTCATGCAATATTAATACGATATTTGGAAATAACAAAATAAAAAGCGGTTTTTTTTAAATCATTTTTGCAAATAAACAGTTAATTTAATTAGGTTATCGATTAATTTGTATATTTAAACTGTTTTAAACTTAAGTCCCGTTTTATGAATTTAAAATTGCTTTTTTCCATTTTAACGCTTTTATTGTTAGTTTTTTCGTGTAAGGATAACGAATCCCATTCTGGCCAAAAAATTACGATTTAACCAAAACATATAAAAGCAAAATAGTTAAGAAAAAGTTCCTTTATACAGAAATTCTTGTTTTTATGTTTAAGTGAGTTAATGTTTTTTAGATGACTGATTATTATACAATATTAGGATTAAAAAAAGATGCCTCATTACCTGAAATAAAATCAGCGTTTAGGAAGTTAGCAAAAATTTACCATCCAGATAAAAACCCGAATAAAGAAAACGCAAAGCTTTTATTCGAAAATATTTTAGTTGCCTATTCCACTCTTTCTAACTCTTCAAAAAAAAGAAGGTACGATGATTTATATTTTACTAATAGTCAATCTCATTCGGGAAACAAAACGCAAAGCAAAAAAAGTACAAATAAAAACTGGAATGTTTCCGCTGAAGAATTACAACAAAGGCAATACTATCAAAATTATTATAAAACAAAACAAAAAGCTGCTCATTTAAAACCGCCTGTTAAAACATATACCGACTATAAATATATTTTATATGCAACGCCACTTGCTGTTGGTTTATTGTTATTAATCGTATCAATGTTTTCTCCCTCGCCAGTAACAGAGAAAGTTGATATAAAAAAGGCCAACCTAGCTTTAGAAAACGTATCAAAACCACTTGTAAATGGCGACAAACCATACGCTGGTTTTTTTAGCGAATCAAAATCTTTTAATTCAAATTTTAGTTTAAAAATTAATAATTCAAGTATTTTTGATGCTGTTATTGTTTTGTTTAGCATTAAAAAAAACGAATATATTCAGCACGCATATTTGCAAAAGGGTTATTTAATAGAGTTTATTTATCTGCCAAAAGAAGGCGTTTATTGGAAATGCATTATTGGCAATAAATGGAATGCTAACAAATTGCTTTTTAATAAAAAAGTTATTGGTTGCTTTGATTCAATTGTGCAATTTCAAAATTGGAAAACGCAACCCGTTTTATTTACTAAAGATAATTCTGAAGTTATAGAAATTTTAGATGTTATTAATGAAAAGTCAAATAATAAAATTTACATTAGTAACGAATTTGAATTCTTTGAGAATTAAACCATGCAAAAAACTATTCTTTTTAAAAATGGAAAAGTAAATTTTTCTGATACAGGAAAAGGACGAACCGTTGTGCTTTTGCATGGTTTTTTGGGATCACATAAAATTTGGGAAAACACCATTTTAAATTTATCAAAATCTTATAGGGTTATTGCAATTGATTTGCCGGGACATGGCGCCACAGAATGTTTTGGGTATATTCATACTATGGAATTAATGGCAAAAACCGTGAAAGCCGTTATGGATAAATTGCGGTTAAAGAAATACGTAATTATTGGACACAGCATGGGAGGCTATATTGGCCTTGCTTTTGCGGATATTTTCCCTGATAATTTGAAAGGATTATGTTTATTTCATTCATCGGCTTATGCAGATACTTTTGAAAAAAAACACGATAGAACACGTTCAATTAAAGTTGTAAAAGCAAACCATAAAATTTATACAACAGAAGTAATTAAAAATTTATTTGCATCTCGTAATTCTAAATATTTAAAAACAGAAATAGCGTTTGCGCAAAAAATTGCAAGCTCAGTTTCAAAACAATCTATTATTGCTTCTTTAGAAGGAATGAAAGATAGGCCAAACAGAGAGCTTGTTTTAAGACTAGTTTCATACCCCGTTATGATGATTGTTGGAGAGTTAGATAACGTATTACCGTATCAACAATTATTAGAGCAAGCAGAATTAATAAAACAGAAACATGTATTGTATTTGGAATTTGATGGGCATATGGGTTTTTTAGAAAATCCGAACACGTGCAATAAACATATTCGTAAATTTTTAAGAACATGTTTTAAATAAACTTTTTTTATGACAACAAAATTTGAATATGCAAAACAAGAAGATTTAGAAAAAATCGTTTCAACTTATAATTCAACCATTGCCTCACGCCTTGTAACTGCAGATTTAGAAAATGTATCGGTTGAAAGTAAGAAAGATTGGTTTAACGCTCATTCTATTAATAAAAGACCTTTATGGATTGTTCTTGTAAATGATAAATATGCTGGTTGGATGAGTTTTAATTCATTTTATGGCAGACCTGCATATGATGGTACTGTTGAGGTAAGTATTTATTTGGAAGAATTTGCCAGAGGAAAGGGATTAGGAAAACAGTGCTTACAAAAAGCAATTGATGCTTCTGCTAGTCTTCACATTATAACATTACTTGGGTTTATTTTTGACCATAACGAGCCTAGTTTGCAATTGTTTTATAAAATGGGCTTCGAAAAATGGGCGCATTTGCCAAAAATTGCAAACATGATTGATGCAGAAAGAGGCTTGATTATTGTTGGAAAAAGAATTGGTTAAACAAAATAGAAACCAATGAAATCGAAATACTATTAGATCTATAACTTTCTATGTTTCGTAATTCCTTTTTAATAAAAAACTAAGAAATAATTTAAAAAACCAAAGCATGAAACACTTCATTTATTCTACCTTATTTTTAACATGTTGCGTTATAGGTAAATCACAAACAACTCAAATAAGAGACGTTAAAACCTTTAATAAAATTACGGTATCTGGCGCAGCCATTATTTATTTTACGCAATCAGATACTTTATCAGTTAAAGTAATTGGTAACGAATTGGAAATAAATAATATTTATACCAACGTAACGGATAATTCGCTAAACGTGAAGGCAAAAGGAATATTTAAACAAGACTATAAGGTTTATATAAAAGCAAAAAACATTAATCAGTTTACGGCAAGTGGCGTCTCTAAAATTATTAGTACCAACTGCATTAATTCTGATAGCCTTTCACTAGATGCATCAGGTGCTAGCGAAATGGATTTAATTGTTACTTCCAATAAACTTGATATATTATTAACGGGCGCTTCTCAAATTACCATTTCTGGCAACACAAAATCATTACAAAGTAATTTAAACGGTGCCTCTACTTTAAAAGCCTATAAATTAAATTCTTCAAACACTAGTATTAAAGCATCTGGAGCGTCGAGTGCTAAAGTTTTTGCATTTGATAAAATAAATGCAAATGCAACCGGAGCAAGTTCGATTAAATTTATGGGCGATCCAAAAGAAGTAAGTGCCGAAGCATCAAGTTCTTCTTCAATTACTAAAGTTGTAGGCGACGATGTTTCTAAAAATTCCAATAAAAAAGATTCTACTACTATAAATTTCAGAAAAAAGAAATTTGTAATTATTAATAAAGAAAATGATTCTGACTCAAATATTAGTTTAAATCGTGAGGATAAATTTCATCATTGGGGAGGATTTGCTATCGGCGTGAATGGTTTTTTATCTAATGGTAGCACAAACTTACCAAAGAGTCAAAATTATATGAGTTTAAACTATGCCAAATCTCTCAACTTTCAATTAAATCCTTTTGAAAAAGATATTCATATTTATAAAGACTACATTAACTTAGTTATTGGTTTAGGTTTCGATTGGAATCAATATGAGTTTAGTAATAAAACAAAATTAAAGGCAGACTCAAGTTATACTTTTGGCATAATTGATACTTCAAACACTTATGTATACAAGAAAAACAGACTGAAATCAACCTTTGTTAATGTCCCAATATTATTAGAATTCAATACAAATAAAAATCCCCATAAAGCATTTCATTTAGCGATAGGAGTAATTGCGGGTTATAAACTAGGCTCTCGAACTCGCCAAATTTTAGAGAAAGATGGAAGTGATGTTCGAGTTATTCGTAAGGATGATTATAATATTAATCCATTCAGAATTAATGCACACGCAAGTATTGGTTATAAAAACTTTACCGTTTTTGGCAACTATGCGTTAATGCCTTTGTTTGTTAATGCGAAAGGGCCCGAACTATATCCGTTTACTATAGGGTTTAAAATTGTAACATTTTAATAGTGTAAATTTTTCAATAAAGGGCTTATCTTAAACCTTGTTTTTAAAGTTATTCTGCCATTGTTTAAGAGTCTTATCGTATTTGAAATTAATCATTTGAGAAACCGAATCTGTTCGGCATGATGATTTAGTAATTTTGAGACAGCTTCTTTATTTTATATTTTTCGTTTAGTGTTTTAGTTCTGAATTCAAAAATAGATTCAATACGTTTTTTTAAAAATATTGAATGAGCAATTTCACCTAAAATACCAAATGGTAGTACATAATTTACAACATCTATCATTTCTACCCCATTAGCAGTTTTTATAAAAGAATGTTTGTGATGCCATAATTTGTAAGGTCCAAAACGCTGCTCGTCCACAAAATATTCTTGATCTTTTACGTGCGTTATTTCCGTCATCCATTTTATTGGAATATTAAATAAAGGTTTTAAAATGTAGCTAATGATTTGGCCTGCATACATTTTTTCTGCATCTTTTTTATCAGATGTAATTATAAATCCCATTTCTGGTGGCGTTATTTTTGGTAAATTATATGGTGAAGAAAAAAAACTCCACGCTTCTTCTAAAGTTATTGGTAAATGTTGAGTGCTTTTTATTGAATGAAAGTACATAATGGTATATATTTGTTTTACAGTAAACAGTTTATCAATGGAAATGTTTCAAATATTAATAAATACTTTAACAGCACAATTAAATAAACCTTTGGAAGGGATGAATGCGCACATGGAAATGGCTCATTTTTCAAGAGTATTTCCTGATAAAGCAGAGGTTGTAAACTATAAATCGAGTGCTGTTATTGTTTTATTATACCCTAACCAAAATAAAGAAACCTGTATTTTATTGATTGAGCGGTCAACTTATGAAGGCCATCATAGTGGACAAATTGCTCTGCCCGGTGGAAAACGAGAACCTGCAGATGTTGATTTACAAGCTACTGCATTGCGCGAATTTTTTGAAGAAACAGGGTCAAGCGAAACGCCTTTTTTTATAGGAAAATTATCGGAAGTGTATATTCCTGTAAGTAAATTTATTGTGCAGCCGTATGTTGCGTATCTAACTAAACGCCCTGATTTTTTAATAAACGACGTGGAAGTTTATAAACTCATTGAGTGGGAATTACACGAATTGTTAAATCAAAATACAATTAATACAACAACAATCACTGTAAGTAATATAAATATTGTTACACCGTATTTTCTGGTTGACGAGAAAATACTTTGGGGCGCAACAGCAATGATAATAAATGAATTAAAGCATGTGATTAAAGACAGTGTTAATTTGTAATTTAAATTTATTTCTTTTTTGTTGTCTTAGGCTTTGGTTTCACTGTTTGTGTTGGCGTTGCCATAACTTCTCCCATTTTAAAATGTTCATGATTTGTTTTATTACGATTATCAATAGGCTTGGTTTTAATAGTGTCTGAAGGGTTTTTAGGCGCAGCCACTTTTCCCATAATCATGTTTTTTTCGGGAGGAGGCTTTATACATTTTTTAGTTGTATCTTTTTTTCCTGGAACGTAAGCCACATCTCCTTTTATATGCTCGATGGGTTGTGTTTGTGCAGATACACTATTTCCTCCAAACAACCAGGCTCCAAACGTGAAACATACTACAAATGCAATTCGTTTTGAAAAATGAAACTTTTTAAATTTCGAATAAAAATTATCAAAACTAAGAGTAGTTAATTGTTCGGTTTCAAAACGCCCACAGATCCTTTGCTGCTGTGTGGTGTTAAAAAACTCTTTTATTTCGTTGATTGATTTTGAACTAAAATCAATTACTGTTTTTATGCATTTTCCGCAAAATGCTCCTTGTTGATTTGGTGTCATTTCTGCCCAATTTTCGTGACATGGTTTGTTTATTGAAACATTCATAATTTTTGGTTTTAACTTAAGATGCAGAAAAATTGCTTTTCCATAAAACCCTTAATAAAACTTTTTTAAAAGCTGAACAATTTTTTTCAAATTCGCCTCGTTAATGTTTTCGTTTGGATTTATTTTGTAAATTTTCATTTGTTTTCTTCCTTCGCTTACAAGGTTTGGATATTCTATTTTATTACCTAAAACAAAGGAAATATAAGTTTCATCTTTTTTGGGATTATAAATTAAGTAGCAAAACCATTTATTTTTATAATAATAAAAAGGGGTATTAAATTTCCATGCTTCTGTTAGGCCTATTTCATTTATAAAAAACTGACGAAGGTATAATAAAGCTGATTGGCTTGGTTCGGAAATGGTTAAAAAATAATTATCAGGACGGCTTTGCAAAATTAAAAATCTCGATAAAAATTATGTATGCTAGTTTTTATGCCAAAATAAATATAAGGCGATTGCATTTCGAAATTAAAATCATCTTTTATACTTCGTTGGATATAACCAAGCTCTGCTCTTAAATTTAATTGAGGGATTAAATAATAAGTGAAACGAATATCACTTTGCATTAACTGCACTTTATTGCCTTGTGTTGTTTTATGTCCATATTCATATGGGCGAGTTGTGTAACTTAAAAAAATGTTTTGCCCTAAATTTGAACCCATTGTATCTGTTCCTATGGTTGCCATTAAGCCTTGTATGCTAATCATCCATCGGTTAGCTCTGTAACTTATAAAACCTAAGTATTCTTTAAAATTAGCGCCAAAGGGGTGTGCTAATGGTTGATTATAATGAGCATAGTTTTGTTGTACACTTCCATGAGAATAGGTGTATGGACGCACTTCGTTATACTCTGCTTGTAGCGTTAATCCTTTTACTTTAAAGGCATTAACGTACTTTGTGCCGAACTGCCACCCTTGTTTGTTTGCCCACCAGCCTGTGCGTGCTCTAATTTGTTTCAAATAAAATTCATCAGCAACTGCTTGAGCGTATAGTTTAAGACATCCAAATAATTTGCCGGAAACATTTAAACCCATCATTGAATTATCTGATGAACCAACCGAATATTCTTGTGGACGATAAAATACAATTGGATTTAAATAATTTATATCAAATGATCTTACGCGATTAGTATCAGTGCCTTGCCAAACAACATTTTCAAAAAAAGAAATGCTTAATTCTTTAAACGGATTAAAGCTTAAATAGTGAAATGTTCCGAATTTATTTTGAAGAGATTTTTCTTGACCATTATATCTCGAAAAATCCTGCATCCAACTATACCATACATTATATTGTATTTTCCAAATGTTTGCATTAATCCCAAAATATGGGTTGTTATTAGATAAATCCGACAATAACAATGAACGGTAACCATCACCAATAAAGTGTTTATCTTTTCCTATTTGAAGATTAAAAATAGAATTTGGGCTATAAGAAACATATCCCGATATGTTTGAAAAATTATAAGAACCATCTGTGTTTTTATAAGCTCTCCCTAATCCAGATATTACGCTAGTTGATTTTACAGTCGTGTCATTAAATTCAGGAAACGAAACCCTTCCTCCAATTGCGTTTAATGCAAATGTAAAATCATTATTAATATTTAGTTTAATGTGTGCGCCACCATAAGTTTCTGAAACAACTTTTGAGTTAAGCATGTCATAGCCTAATTGTAAATTTAGTAGAGGTAATGCTTGAAAATTAAATTGGTTACGTTTGCTAGGCCCTTCGTTAAAAGTTTTACTTAAAAATTTGTTTTTTATAGGAAAGTGGTAATTGGTTACAACCGTATCTGAAAATAAATTAAGCGTAGATGATAAATACGGCTTAAATGAAGAATGAAAATCAGTGTTTGGTTTTGTTAGATTCCAAGTATCAATTGTTTGTTGCGCGTCATCATTTATAAATACATTTTGAGCTTGTGGATTATCTTGTCCACAAAGTTTTATAGCAAAGGCTTGCGCCAATAGTATAAATAAAATACATATAATTTTTTTGTACAGCATTATCCAACAATCTTGTTTCTTTTAAGGGCAGATTTATACGCTAGGTGAACAATTAAAATAAACAAAATGCTACAGGAAAGCACTGCAAATAAAGCGAAACTGGGATTTAAATAATAACTTAATAAAGATGCGCCAACTGTTAAAACGCTATATAAATAGATAATAATTACTGTTTTAACATGAGAATATCCGCAATCTAATAAGCGATGATGTAAGTGATTACGATCTGCTTCAAATGGCGATTGCCCTTTTACTGCTCTAATTATAAAAATTCGGAGCGTATCAGTTAGTGGATAAATCAGTGCGGCAATTACAAGTACAGGATTTGAAACACGAACCCAAAAACTATCTAGTCTTGAAAGTGGAAATTCTATTAATTTTATACTGAGCACGCAAATAAACATGCCAATTATAAGAGAGCCACTATCTCCCATAAATATTTTGGCAGGAGAAAAATTAAAAATCAGAAACCCCAATAATGCGCCTGATAATGAAAACGAGAGTGATGCTAAAGCATAATCGTTTGCGAACACAAACCATACACCGAATACCGAAGTTGCAATAAAACCAACTCCTGCCGCTAATCCATCAACACCATCAATCAGATTCATCGCGTTTACAACAACAATGTATGTAAATAAAGACAAAAATACACTTGCCCAATGTGGTATTTCATTAACGCCAAACACACCATGAAGCCCTGTAATTCTGATATCCCCCATTAGCACTAATATTAATCCAACCAAAATATTTGCAAATAATTTTTTTACAGGAGCGGTTCCTATAATGTCATCTTTTACACCAACAAAAAATAAAACTAAACTAGTAGCAACAAGTATTTTAAATTCTTTAACAGACTCGTAAACTTGGCTAAAATCTTCTAAGTCATCAATATTGTACCATAAAGAAAATGAAAACAATGTGGCAGCGTAAATGATAATACCGCCAATAGTTGGCACGGCTCTCTTATGTATTTTTCGATCCTCACTTGGTAAATCGATTAAACGTTTTAATACAGCCACTTTTATTAAAGCTGGTGTAGCATATAAAACAACTGAAAACGCTGTTAGGAAAACTAAGATTAATACTGCCATGGTTTAATTTTTAAAAATCGTAATAACTATTGTATAAATTGGATTTAACGCTTAATGAATAAAATGTAGTATTATTATTTGATGCTTTAAAATCTGTAAAAATTTGTTGACGGTAATTATAAATTAAAGATACGTTAAAATTGTAGGCTGGATTAATAGTATATCCTAACGTAAGCTTAGTGATGGTATTATTATAAAATTCATAGCCGCTTAATGTCAACCATTGTAAATTTAATTTGGTATTAATAAAAAAACGTTTGTATTTATAGTCGGCTAAAGCAATAAACTCTTTACCGTAACCTGGTGTAAAGGCAAGCGTTTGGTTATAATGCGAAAAACTTTGGTTACTTGTTGTGCCAAATGGACTGTTATATGAACCTTCCTTTACATCGTTATATTCTATTTGAATAGTAAGATTATTAATTTTGAAGGCATCAAAATATTTTACGCCAACTTGAAAACCGATGGCATTCCCTAATTTAGTTTCATTACTAAAATCATCTGCCATAAATTGTGCATAAGCATTTATTTTTGAAGTAATTTTAAAGGATGCATTCGCGCCAAGTAAAATATTATTTTTATTATTTAAGCCATAAAAACCTAAGTTCGAAAATATAATTGGGTTAAAGTATTGCCATTCTAAATGCTGTCGATTCATACTATCTGAAGAATTCCATACCATACTTTGAAATAGCCCAATATTTATTCGTTTATTTAAATTGTAACTTAAATATTGGATAGAAATTGCTTTTTTCTGAAAAAGTGGTTCTGTATATGGAGGTGTTTTTGCGCCACCAGTTTCTAAATTCATTAGCACAGCATAAATGTTTGTATACTGTAATTTGCCTTTAAGCCATTGTGAAGTTGCTCTAATATATGGGTAATTAAACGCGTTGTCACTTAATAAAATCGAGCGGTAGCCGTTTCCAATTTTTTGCTTACCGTGTCCTATTTGAATATTTAAATTTTTTATTGGTTGGTATGAAATAAATCCCGAAGAAAAGGCATAATCATAGCCTGTTGTTTTAAATGTTTTGTATCTTCCTTGGCCAGGCACAACTTTAGTTTGATTATTAAAGTTTGAAATATAGTAAGGAAAATAACTTTGATTTTCAGCAAACATCGTTTCAAAATAAAAATCTTTTCCAATGTTTCCACTGGCAATAAAACCACGGGTATTTGTTGATGTGTTTAAGTATTTAGTTGTGTCGCTAAATGACCTTCCTAATTCTATATTTAATAAAGGGTCTACCTTAAATTCAAATTTTTTATTTTTCGATTTGATATGAATCAAGTGGTCGAAAAAAACTTTATCTATTGCAATATCATCTGTTATATATTTAAATATCTTATAGGAGTCGGCAACAAACTCGTAGCGTTTATTAAAAAACGGAATATACGGCTCAATGCTAGAGTGAGTTTGAACGGAATCTATTTTAGATAAATTTTTTTGTGTAATCGTGTTGAAAAAAAAATCATTCGGTAGGTTGTAAAACTGAGCTTTAACTATTTTTGAATTAATCAACAAAACAAAAAGCCCAAAAATTACTTTTAGTTTATTTATGTTTTGTTTTTTATACACAATGTAATTTATTATTTTCAACTAGTTTTGAATTCAATATTTACCAAGCTTTTACCCCTTCTTTTTTCTTAAAATCATCATAAACCATTGTTATACCGTCCTCTAATTCAATTTTATGTTTCCAACCAAGGGAATGTAAAAAAGAAACATCCATTAATTTACGAGGAGTTCCATCTGGTTTTGATAAATCATGTTTTATTTCACCAACGTAACCAACTATTTTTTGTACTAATAATGCTAAATCTTTTATAGTTAAATCTGTTCCTGAACCAATATTTACAAATTTTTCACCATTGTATGTATTCATCAAATAAACACAAGCATCACCTAAATCATCTGCGTGTAAAAACTCACGCATTGGCTTTCCCGTTCCCCACATTTCAACAAAAGGTAAATTATTTTCCTTAGCATCATGAAACTTTCTGATTAATGCAGGAAGCACATGAGAGTTGTTAAGGTTATAATTGTCATTAGGACCATACATGTTTGTCGGCATAACTGAAATAAAATCGCAACCGTACTGTCTTTTGTATGATTCGCACATTTTAATCCCAGCTATTTTAGCAATTGCGTATGGCTCGTTTGTTTCTTCTAATAACCCTGTTAATAAAGATTCTTCCTTAAGAGGCTGTGGAGCAAGCTTTGGGTAAATACAAGAGCTTCCTAAAAACATTAATTTTTTTACTGCACTTAAGTATGAATTATGGATGACGTTATTTTGAATCATTAAGTTTTCATAAATAAAATCAGCTCTATAAATATTGTTTGCTTGTATGCCTCCAACTTTAGCTGCTGCTAAAAAAACAAATTCTGGCTTTTCGTCACAAAAAAAAGCATTCACACTTTGCGAATCTCTTAAATCCAATTCGGCCGAAGTTCTCGTAATAATATTTGTAAATCCTTTTTTTTCAAGATTACGCATTATTGCAGAACCCACCATTCCGCGGTGACCAGCAATATATATTTTAGAGTTTAAGTCCACAATTTATTCTTTATAATTTAAAACTTTATGGCCACCCTCAATAAGATATTTATCTCGTTTGAATAATTCTACATCTGCAGCAACCATTTCTTTACAAAGTGCAGCAACCGTGTAGGTTGGTGTCCAGCCCATTTTTACTTTTGCTTTTGTTGCATCTCCAACTAATAAATCAACTTCAGCTGGTCTATAATATTTTTCATCTATTTCTACCAAAACTTTATTTGTAGTTGCATCAATTCCTTTTTCATTTTCAGCTTTGCCTTCCCACTTCAAGGTAATTCCCACTTCGGCAAATGACATATTGATAAATTCTCTGACCGATATTTTTATACCAGTTGCTAAAACAAAATCTTCTGGTTCATCTTGTTGTAACATACGCCACATTCCTTCTACATAATCTTTTGCGTGTCCCCAATCTCTTTCAGAATCTATGTTTCCCATAAACAGTTTTTCTTGCAAGCCTAAACTTATTTTGGCAACCGCACGTGTAATTTTTCTTGTCACAAACGTTTCTCCTCGCAAAGGACTTTCGTGATTAAATAAAATACCGTTACAAGCAAACATTCCGTATGCTTCTCTGTAATTTTTTGTAATCCAAAAGGCATATAGTTTTGCAACCCCATAAGGACTCCGAGGATAAAATGGAGTGGTTTCTTTTTGAGGAATTTCCTGAACTAAACCGTACAACTCAGAAGTAGATGCTTGATAAAAACGTGTTTTCTTTTCTAAACCTAAAATACGAATCGCTTCTAATATTCTTAGTGTTCCAATTCCATCTGCATTGGCTGTATATTCTGGTGTATCAAAACTCACTTTCACATGCGACATTGCTGCTAAATTGTAAATCTCGTCTGGTTGAACTTCCTGTACAATTCTAATTAAATTTGTACTATCTGTTAAGTCGCCATGATGTAATCTAAAATTCACATGCTTTTCATGTTGATCTTGATATAAATGATCGATTCTATCTGTATTAAATAACGAACTTCTTCGTTTTACTCCATGTACGGTGTACCCTTTACTTAAAAGCAATTCCGAAAGGTATGCTCCGTCTTGCCCTGTTACTCCTGTAATTAATGCTACTTTTCCCATATTTTGTTTATAGAATAGCAATATTACGAAAAATTAACGAAAAAATGTGTTGTTTTTTAGGGCATTAAGTCTTTGTAAAACGAAGTTTTTTAATAGCTTTGCTTTCCTAAAACACTTAGAATGAAAACAACATTTGGCAAACAAAACTATCAAATTTTAATTGGAGGAATTGTATTAATTATTCTTGGATATTTATTAATGATTGGTGGTGGTAGTGAAGATCCAAATGTTTTTAATCCTGCTATTTTTGACACACAGCGTATTACCATTGCGCCAATGGTTTGTTTATTGGGCTTTGTTACTGTAATTGTTGCTATTATGTGGCGACCAAAAACTAAAAACGAAGAAGCTTAATTCTTCCTTTTTTACCTTTTTATTTTATGACATACTTCGAAGCATTTATTATTGCCGTTATTGAAGGTTTAACCGAGTTTTTACCTATTTCTTCAACCGGTCACATGATGATT
>CAIYSA010000400.1 GCA_903928655.1 uncultured Bacteroidota bacterium | reverse complement strand
TACTCAATTTGCTAAAAATTTCATTTTTGATACAGCTATGCGCCCCATGGCCAGTGGACTAGATGCTACGCAAATACATACAGTTCCCGGCGTTGAAATTCACACATTTAATAGTTTCCCTTCAGGTCATACCGCCACCGCCTTTACTTTATTTATTTTAACCACTTATTTATTCCCCAATAAATATGCTTTAAGCATAGGTATAGTCTATGCAATAGTTTGTGCTTATTCTCGTATATATTTAGCGCAACATTTCCCATTAGATGTTGCGGGTGGTATTTTAGTAGCCCTATTAACGCTACCCATTAGTATTTTTATAAGACAAAAATTAAATAAAAAACCATTCTAAGAAAGGAAGGCTTAACTCATTTCAAATTAATCATTATGTTAAAACGTTTTTTATTTATTGCAACCATTTTTTTGGCAATGCTTGCCAATGCGCAGGATACTTCTAATAATGCACATACAAGTACTCCTATGGTTATTACTAGTAATACAGATCAACAAATTATAAGTGGCAGAAAAAATAGCCCAGCTCAAATAACGAAGCCCTATGTTATTTTAATTTCTGCCGATGGTTTTAGAGCCGATTTTACTGAACTCTACGAAGCCAAAAAATTACAGGCCCTTTCTTCACAAGGGGTTCGTGGGAATTACATGATACCTTCTTATCCTTCTGTCACTTTTCCGAACCATTATAGTATTGTAACGGGTTTATACCCTTCTCATCATGGACTTGTAGACAATAGTTATATCGATGTAGCATCAGGTGCTTTTTATAATATGGGTAATAAGAAAATGGTAGCTGAAGGTAAATGGTATGGAGGAACACCACTATGGGTTTTAGCAGAACAGCAAAAAATGATTAGCGCTAGCTTTTATTGGGTAGCATCAGAGGCCGATATACAAGGCATTAAACCTACTTATCATTATATCTATAATGATAAAATTGCTATAGACACTAGAATTAAAGCTGTAAAGGATTGGCTAAGCCTTCCCGAAGACCAGCGTCCACACTTCATAACTTTTTATTTCCCCGATGTTGACCACGATGCGCATACTTATGGGCCAGACGATATACGCGTGAAAAAATCGGTTCAATTTGTGGATAGTAGTATTAATGCCTTACAAGAATCACTTGCTAGCTTGCATTTACCTATTAATTATATTTTTGTTTCAGACCATGGCATGGCTAAAGTAGATAATGTAAATACCAAGCCAATACCTTCAAGTATTGATACCGCTTCTTTTACAGTGCCTTGGGGCGATACACAACTACATTTATATGCTAAGGATAAATCGAAAATAGAACCTACTTATAATTCGCTTAAAAATGATACAAGCGTAACTGTTTATAAACTAGATGAGACTCCAGCCTACTGGCATTATAAAAAAGCAGATGACAAATTCAATAGACTAGGTGATATAATTGTGGTGCCGCATTTCCCTAAAGTTTTTAATTTATCTAAGAGTAAAGCCTCTTTAGGTAAACATGGTTTTGATAACCATATGCCTGAAATGCGCGCCAGCTTTATGGCTTGGGGCCCTGCCTTTAAAAAAGGGTTGACAATTGATGGCTTTGAAAATGTAAATATTTATCCATTAGTAGCGCATATTCTAGGCTTACACTACAATACCAATTCCATTGATGGCAAGTTTGAAGTACTAAAACCTATCTTAAAATAGTTTAATCGAATTATTTTTTTTAACTATTTTATTAAACTAGTTTAATCAGATTTAGTAAGAAATCATAAAATTTTACAAATAATCTATTCATATTGCAATTTCTTAAACTATTTTAATCTAGAATTATTTTATATGTAATAAGTTTATACAACTAAACAAGTAGTATAAGCTATGAATAAAAAACTAACAGCGACTGAAACCAAGGTGCTTCAGTTAATTGCTGAACAAAAAAAGAGTAAAGAAATAGCTGCAATATTATTTGTCTCTGAAAAGACTATTCGCAACCACCGCTATAATATTAAAAAGAAATTAGACCTGCCTAAAGAGAATAATAGTTTGTTGAAGTGGGCCCTTATAAATTTCAAGTAAGCAGTACCTTTTAAAAAAAGTAGAGGATAGCCGTCGCTTCGCTCCGGCATCCTGTTAACCCTCAGTGCAAAAGCATAAAAACATTAGCCTCAACAAAAGTCCACT
>CAIYSA010000399.1 GCA_903928655.1 uncultured Bacteroidota bacterium | reverse complement strand
TTAATAATTTTATAATAATTTAATCTTTAACAATAAAAATCATGGCAATACCTAATAACATAACTAGAAATCATATAATTCAGGTGATCAATCAAATCGATAATAGAAGACAAATTCCATCTATCAGGCTTGCACGTGAAGTGGCGTTAAGATTTAATGAAATCAATTACCCTGTTAAAATTTTAATTTCATGGGGTCACGAAATTGCTTCGGGTCAAGAATTACCATATACTTCTTTTATCACTCAAGAAGCGGTTAGGTATTTAACTGATTTAGGTTTTGAAATAGTTAGATTACACTAAAAATTCTCGTGTAGAGAATTTTTAAATCAAATCTTAATCTGCACTCCAAAATTCAAACTATAATAAAACTGATCAATTGGTAATGGTCTATAATCATCATAATTAAAATCATAATGAATCAAAAAATTAAGGTTTTTAGAAAATTCAAAATATAAATTGGAGTCAAAAACCCAGCGTGGTTTTAAAAAATTATTATTTAAAGGGAATTGAATATAGCTGATCCCTGCAAAATCAATTTTTTTGCCAATTTTAAATGCAAATTTTGTAACGGTGTTTAATCTAAGCATTTCTCTATAAACAAAAAAAAGGTTATCTGTTTTATAGGCATATGAAGATAATTGGGGATTCCATCGTTCCATTTCATAAAATGCACCAATACTAAAATATAAATCCGATTTCTTTTTTTCTAAGCAATTTATTCGCGCATTAAGCCCAGCTAAGGATCTACTTTCCAAACCCCATATGCCATTCCATTGAAATTGAGCATAGGCATCTGGAGCAATGAGTCGAGTGTCATTATCCCTAAATCGTAACTGTATAAAGCCATTATTTTCAATAGCATTTTTACCATTAAAAGCTATGTCGGTTTGATTTAATAAAACAAAAAAATAATGGTTTTTTAAAATATAATCGAGTTCTGTGGAGTTAGAAAATTCAACAAATTTATTTTTTTGCTTGTCGCTCGAGAATGAACCAGCGAAAGATGCTAAAAACTGTTTCTTTGTAGAATCTTGTCCATTTTCTCTATCTACATTTAAGACTTGCGCATTAACGCATAACGCAATTAAATTTACTAGGATTAATATTTTAACCTGAGCTTTTGAAGCCATTCTACAAAAATGAGTTTTTAATAAAAGTATGATTTTCCCAAAATAAGATGGAGGCTTTCACTTCTTCTTCATGAGTTAATTGTGTGGGAAAAGCTGGTGCATATATGCCTGGAAAAACTGTAATGACTTCATTTAATGTATTACAAATAACAACTAACTGATTTGTAAAATCATAGAAGTTTCGTTCTAGCACATTCGCATGAAAACCATTACGAATCACTTTTTTAATTTTTGATTTATCTGCTTGAGTAAGGTCTTTTAAAGGAATGATGGTATTTGTTCCAATTCCTCCAGTAAATGGTACTTTATAAATAATCGCTCTATTGCCATTCGTTTGTTGTATGACTTCAAATGGAGTATAGTGAGTTAATTTTTGAATCAAATCAAATGGATTATCACAAAAGCTGGCATAAAATTTTGAACCAATCGTTTTTAGTTCTTGATTTATTTTTTCATCACTATAACCCAAATTTTTGAAATGAAGGAGTCCTTTTTTATCTAATTCTTCAAAATGCTTGATGAGATAAAAAGCACGTTCATCCGTTAATATGAATTCTTTCTGGCCTTCCATCTAAGTTTAAGGAGTTTATATTTTTGAGGAAATAAATAAATTAGCACCGGAATGGCAAGTATTATAAGTATAATAGCGATGATGCAATAAAATAAAATGGGATTGAAGGCAAAAGAAACTCTTGAACTTTCAACAAATTCATAAATAGGTTGCACGGCTCCGATTGAAGTAAATATACCAACGATTCCAAGTAAGGCATTAGAACGTTTCTGTTGTTCTTCTTTGATCGATTCGCTAATTCTTACAATTCTTTTTTGAAATAATTTTAGTTCATTTTTTATATCTAAGCTTTCTTTATGACTTTGAAAAATCAGATTAGGTAAAAAGTTGTAAGAGATGTGGCTGAGATTATAGGTATTTAAAAAACTTTCAAATTTATCCCTTAATTCCACTTCATCAGTGGTTGAATTTTCTTGTAATTCCGAATTGTATCGGAATAAATTAAATTTGATAAATAGGTTATACAATACAATTCTAAAATAAGATTGCGACCATGTTTTTATTGAATTTTGTTTTTTTATTTCAGTAGAATTATCAAATAACTTGTTCCCAATAACTGTAACACTATCAAATAATGGTAGGATGGTGTAATTATTAAAAACGGATATTTTATTTTTCAATAATGATTTATAATAGTCTTGACTGGGGCTATAATATTCAGTCCCTCCAGCTG
>CAIYSA010000398.1 GCA_903928655.1 uncultured Bacteroidota bacterium | reverse complement strand
TTTTATTTTTGTTATATATTCGTTAAACTTGTACCATATTTTGTTAAAAAAACTTAAACTATAAAATTTTAGTATGTCTCACAGTACAGAAGTCGATTCAAAAAACGCCTGGGATGGCGGCCAGTCACCATTTGGCGTAAGCTATGGTAAAATGATGATGTGGTTTTTCTTAGTATCAGATGCTTTAACATTTGGTGGATTATTAACATCTTACGGATTCATCCGTCACAAATATGCTGACGTTTGGCCAAAAGCTGAAAATGTATTTACCCACTTCCCTTTTATTGAACAACATTTACCATTAGCTTATGTAGGTTTAATGACATTTATTTTAATTATGTCTTCGGTTACGATGGTATTAGCTGTAGAAGCTGGTCACCGAAACGATAGACGTAAAGTAACTATTTGGATGTTTTGGACAATTGTTGGTGGAGCTACTTTTGTAGGTTCTCAAGCTTGGGAATGGTTTCACTTTATTGTTGGAACAGACACAGGAGCTTTAAGACACGTTTGGAGTCAAGAACTTGGAACATATGTTGAGCAAACGGTTTATGGAGCAAATATGACGGTGAATGAATATGGAGTTCCTCAATTTGCAAATTACTTTTTCTTTATAACAGGATTCCACGGATTCCACGTTTTTTCTGGAGTAATTATTAATTTAATTATTTTCTTAAACGTATTAAAAGGAACCTACGAAAAAAGAGGCCATTACGAGATGATTGAAAAAGTTGGTCTTTATTGGCATTTTGTGGATTTAGTTTGGGTATTTGTATTTACCTTTTTCTATTTATTGTAATCAAAATTTTATTAAAAAATTAAACACTAAAAATTATTTATTATGTCAGAATTTCACGACGATTACCCATCATACGAAACATTAGCTCATCATAGTGATGAGGATGGAAAGAAAATAAGAAAAACATTATGGAGAGTGTTTTGGTATATGCTAGCAATAACAATCTTTGAATTAGTTATTGGTTCAATGGCTCCAGGTAATGGATGGAGTGGTACTTTATGGTTAAAATGTTTATTTATTGGTTTAACCATTTTAAAAGCAGGTTTCATTGTAATGGCATTTATGCATTTAGGGCATGAAAAAACATTTATGAAATATGCAATTTTATTGCCTTACATCATTTTTATTTCGTACGGTATTTTTATTATTTTAGATGAGGGTATTTATAGCGGCGAGCAAATTAATCGTACTCAAGTTGATCCTTTATTGATTAAGCAACAACAAGATTTAAAAGCAGGACATGGCGCACATCATGCAGCAACCGGCACAGAAGGCGAGCATCACGAAGCACACTCTGAAGAAGCTCATCACTAAAAAAATTAAAACCGTTAGAAATTCTAACGGTTTTTTTTATGCCCGTTAATTTATATTACTTATCCCTATAAAATAAATTGGTTTTCAAAAAGTAAGTGAATGTTTATCTAATTACTTTTAAAAGTAGTTTGTTTTTTATTGAAATTTCAACATCTCTAAGATATATTACTAGGACAATAAAAGTATAATGCCCATCACTAATAAAACAAATTAAATTAATTAATCCTTCAATCAGAAACACTTAAAAGAAGCATCAAGATAAATGGAGTTATGAGATTTATAAAATTATGGGCGATTTGATTTGTTTTTTTTCTCGCTTAGTTTTATATATAAATTAATTTAAACCATGTTCACGTCTCCTTTTAAATAAAGCATCATCTAATGAAATGAATTTTAAATAAATTTCAAAGCCACCGTTTCCTTTGCTGACTTTATTATACTTAGATAAATTATAATCATAGGAAACACCAATTGCATATTTGCCCATGTCTAAATTAATTTGCGGTATAATAGCATCATTAACTCTATAATAAACTCCAATGTTTAAGCCAGATTCAGAAAAGACACCTGTAATTTTTGTTGCGTTTTTAAAACGGTATCTCAAAAAAGTTCCAATATTAATTTCACTTGCAGTTCCTTGTCTTAAATAAATTACACTTGGTAAAAGTGAAAGTTTAGTTTCCTTTATATCATAACGCATTTGAATATTACCAACAAAACGCATCGGTAATTGATAATTGGAACCTGAACTAAACCGCTGAACTGGTTTATTGATATGATGTATAGCACCACCAATTTTTATACTAAAAATATCATCTCTAACCATATCAATAGTAGCACTTGTAAATTCATAGTTTAGTCCAACGCCAGCATCCATTGTCGAAAACGAAGTGAAATTTACTGCCTCGCCGCTAGCTAGGCCTTTATCGATTTCTTTTCCTGTATATTGATTACCGAAAGTTAATGCGCTGTAATTGGCTTTGTTTTGAATGTATCCAAGATATGCTGCACCAGCTAATTTACTTTTTTTACTCGTTTTAATAATTCCATTTAGATGAAATTGAACTTGGGTTGAACCTATTTTAGCAACACCAGCTTTATCATCAAAAACAAATAGTCCTAAACCTAAATACGCTTTATTTTTTTTTGTTTTTAAAGCAACAGCGTCTATAGAAACAGCCATTGTTTGAAATGCATTTCCCATAGAAGCCCATTGATTACGATAATTTGCAATTGCTCTGAAATAACCATTAAAAAACCCAGCATTAGCAGGATTTAACCATAATGGCGATTCTTGTATTTGAGAAAAGTGAATATCTTGAGAAAATACAAATGTTTGTAAACTCATTGCAATAATAAATAAATATTTTTTCATAGTGTTTTTCTAAAAATTACAATAAATAATTATCTCAATAATGTAACATTTCCTTTACTTGTTTTTACCTCATCCTTTAAATTAGTATATTTAATTAAATAAGCATAAACACCTGTTTGGGCTTCTACTCCATTAAAATAACCGTCCCAACCTTTTGTAGGGTCAATAGAACTGTAAACTAATTGTCCCCAACGGTTCCAAACTTCAATTGATAATGATTTTATATATCTAGCACCCAATGGGATTAATAAATCATTTTTACCATCTCCATTTGGCGTAAAACCAGAAGGGAAAATAACATCTGAAGATTTTTCAATATAATGTGCAATTACATTTTCACTTGTCGTTAATAAAATAGTGATACTATCGTTTTTTGTATTAGGGGAAGGAGTATGATTAACAAATTCCCAATAATCGAATTGATATTTAGCGGTATCAATCACATTTTCTTTAAAAGTGAGAGTAATATTTCCAAAATAATTACCCTTCCAAACATAGGTTGGTAACCAAATCGTATTTAATTTCACTTCTCCAGCACCGGGAGGATCAACATCTACAGTAATTGGGTAAGGACCGGTAACTCCATAACAGCCTACAATTGCTTGTTCTATATACGAACAGCGTTGTTGTATTTTGCTTTGCAAAGTGTCCATGTTTTTATTCCATTTAGCCAAATTATTACTAGCTGAACCCCACTTAGCAATATGACGAGGCATTTCGGGAGTCAATATATTTTTGAAATGATTAAAATGATCCATTATACTATCACATTTAAATGCTGTATTCAATAAATCTGCATACCGATTAATGTACAAAGATTTAAAGTCTGGATTAGTCATTAATTTTTTAATTATATCTGGATGTCCTTGATTTGGACCAGCACCTGCAAAAACAGTTTCATATGCACAGGGATTGGCATTCATACCTGTTGTTGGTATTCCCGAAAAATTTTCTCCTAAATCATAAACGTTATCCATGTCCCACATCCAATATCTCCATTTTTTTTTGCTTCCTTGAGTTGCTCTACCTCTCCACCAAGCTGAATTCCAATTTACAAAATCAGAATTTACAACGTAAGAGTTATAAATCATGTAATCAATAATACTTGAAAAGCTTAGCTTACTATTTACATAATTATAATTAGTAACATTAGTCATGGAGTTCGCCATAATAAAATTATATAAGTTTACCCAACCAGTATCACTTCCGTTTCTAATTTGCAAGCCTCCCCAAAAAGCTAAATTATCAATACTATCCCCAGGTTGTTTATAATAATGATCAGTATAATCTTCTGTAAATGGCTCACGAAGTTCGTAAATGCCCCAATATTGCCCATTTACAAAAGTTAATATATGCCTATTTCTTCTTCCATCCAATTCAAGTCCTTTTCTAAAAGCATAAGTTTGAACAAAGGCATCCCTCATGTGACAGGCTTTTGCTGGCTTATCCCCCGGGAAATTATCAGATGCGGCGGCCTTTAAAATTACATGAGGAAATTCGTTCCGATTACTTAAGCCTTGTTTCCAATCAGTAAAAAAAGTAGATTTTAATGCATTATTATAACCATAATCATCTTTTGTCTCAAAATCAATTCCTCTTTGTGGATAAGACCAAGAATCATTACCATGCTTATTACAGGTCCCGTATGTTTCAGTAACAAACAAATTATTTTCAAAATATTCAAAATGTGTTGGCGGCATAATTTGTGTTCCTCCCAATAATGTTGATAATGGCGCTCCGCCGCTTATAGATACAACTCCATATTGAGAATTAATAGACTCACCAATAAAATAAGTGTTTGTTTCCATAAAACTTGGTAAAATATTAAGTGTGCTAGTAGTAACCGTTATTGCTCTTAAAACTGTGTTAGCAGTAATGGAAATAGGAGATAAACTATTATAAAGCGAAGAGGCTATTGTGGGCTCAGACCCATTTAATGTGTAGTATATAGAAATGCTTGTTGATGGCAGTGCTAAGATAGTTACAATTTGTGTTGCTGGATAAAAACCTGCTGGTAAACTAAATAAAGGGGTTGGCGCATATCCAATATAGCTTGTTCCAACATTTGTTGCATTTGGAGTTGGAGCTGTAAATACTTTCCAATTAGCTGACCCATCAGGAACACGTCCTCTCGAATGTGTCGCTTGTGTTTTACGCAGTTGCAATGAATCTACAACCAATGCACCAAGAGACAAAACAATCCAATCTCCTTTACATTGGCTTAATGAAAAATTAGTGTGAATATTTCCCCCCGAATTTGCTGGCGTACCTTTTCCACTGCACCAAACTCTTAAAAAACCATTTGCAGGAATAATTGTCCCAATAGGAAAAGTATATTTAGAAATATTAATTGGATTATCTGTTAAGTTATAGCCAGCTATATTAATACCACTTGAAGTAGGATTATACAATTCTATCCAATCGGGCGTATTTCCTTGATTATCAATAAATGTAGGTCCCGAAACGCCAACTGTGGCATTTGAAACAGAATACTCATTAATTTTTATTTGCGATAATGAAATCGTTGTTGAAAATAAAAATAGAAATATTTGAATGAACATTTTTGACATACCTAT
>CAIYSA010000397.1 GCA_903928655.1 uncultured Bacteroidota bacterium | reverse complement strand
GTAGATTTTTTAAATAAAAACAACGAGCAATCAGCTTTAGAAATTTATAATGCTACTGGTCAATTAGTTTCTACTCAAAATATCGAAAATAATAAAGTTAATTCTATTGATGTTTCATTATTGACTAATGGAATTTACATCTATAAAATTTCCGGAAAATCACAAGGTAAATTCGGGAAACTATTTATTAATAACTAATACCATCTACTTTTGAAAAATGCCATTCTATTAAAGAGTGGCATTATTTTTTTTGAAAATTACTTAAATTCATGGTGAAAAAAATAGTTATATTCTTGCTTTTTTTTGTTACGAATAAAATATATTCTCAATCAAACACAAGCGTTTTGAAAGGTATATTTTACGAAAAAGACACTAAGGATGTAATTATTGGAGGAACGATTCAATTATTATCAGACCTATCAAAAGGTGCGGTTTCAGACATAGAAGGCAATTATGTTTTGGTTTTACCACCAGGTAAGTATAAAATATTATGCAGTTATATTAGTTTTTTATCCGATACAATTTCGGTTGAAATAATTGAAAATCAAATCACCCAAAAAAACATTTATTTAAAAGCCGATTCCAAAACACTTGAAACTGTTGTTGTTTCATCTGGTAAATTTGAACAAAAAATAGAAGAGCTAACCGTTTCTATGGAAGTAATTAAACCAAATTTAATCCAAAATAAAAACACAACTAGCATTGAGACAATTTTAGAACAAGTGCCAGGTTTAACCATTATTGATAATGATCCGCAAATACGAGGTGGGAGTGGCTTTACTTTTGGTGTTGGTAGCCGAGTGGCAATTGTGGTAGATGGCATTCCATTATTAAGTGGCGATGCTGGTAGACCTGAATGGAGTTATATCCCTGTTGAAAATATTGAACAAATTGAAATTATTAAAGGTGCTTCCTCTGTTCTTTATGGATCATCTGCATTAAATGGCGTAATTAATATTAGAACAGCTTATCCGAGAGGCAAACCAAAAACTTCAATAAATTACTCAGCAGGCAATTATAGTTTGCCAAATTCTCCAGCTGAAAATTGGTATAATAAATCAATCCCTGGTTTTACAAACTTAAATTTATTTCATTCACGAATTATTAAAAATAATTTAGACTTTGTTATTGGTGCAAATTTTAATATGGATCAAGGATATATTGGTCCACCTCCTCCAGCAATTTATATGCCGCCACTTATTAAGGACGCATTTATGATTGACGACTCCATCCCACTCTTCACGAATCAAGATTTTTTGCGAAAAAGAGGTAGAGCAAATTTTAATTTGAGGTATCGTGCTAAAAAAATTGCAGGTTTAAATTTTGGTGTTAATGCAAATTTTATGCTTAATAAAACTAATATGGTATTTGCTTGGCTTGATGACTCATTAGGTTTATTTAAAGGGTATCCAGGTGCTGTGTTTTTAGAAGATCAAACGCTATTTAATATTGATCCTTTTATTAAGTACACTACAAAAAACGGATTAAGTCATAGCTTACAAACACGAATTTTCAACTCTAATAATGTCATTTCTAATAACCAATCGAATAAAGGAACTATGTATTTTGGCGAATACCAATTACAAAGAAAGTTTAAAAGTATTGATTTAAATTTTACTGGTGGAGTTGTAGGTAACGTTTCTTATTCCCAATCTCGACTTTATGTTTCGAGTGGAACGCCATCAAATAAAATTGTAAATGCATCAGGCTATATACAACTTGATAAGAAATTTTATAAAATAATAAATTTATCTGGTGGTGTACGTTATGAATATTTTAAAATGAATAATTTACAAAGTGTTGTTGCTCCAATTTACAGAGCTGGAGGCAGTATTCAATTAACACGCGCAACATTTGTAAGAGCATCATATGGCCAAGGTTACCGATATCCAACAATTACTGAAAGATACATTACAACTAAAGCAGGTATGTTTGGTATTTTTCCAAATCCAGATTTAAAACCAGAAACAAGTTCCACTTTCGAAATTGGGTTGAAGCAAGGTTTTAAAATAGGGAATTTTAAAGGCTTAATTGATGCTGCAGGTTTTTATCAAAAATACCATAACACTATTGAATATTTATTTGGAGTTTGGGAACCAAATATTGCCTTAATTGGATTTAAGTTTTTAAACACAGGTGACACTCGAGTAAGAGGAATGGATTTTTCAATTGCAGGAACTTCTCCAGAAACTAATAAACGATTTGGAGTTACAACATTAATAGGCTATACTTATGTTGAGCCAATTTCATTAACTCCTGATAGTGTTTATGCGAGAGATAAATCTCTTGGAGGATTTGGTCAAGATTTAAATTATAAAAATAGTAGTATGGACACTACTGATAATATTTTAAAATACCGATTTAAACATTTATTTAAAGCGGATATTGAATTTAAAATTTATAAATTTTCTGTTGGTTTAAGCTATAGATATTATAGCAAAATGCAAAATATAGATAAAGCGTTTAGTAATATCGAACAAATAACAGCAGATAGTCCGTACTTAAACCAAATTAAAGGAGTTAGTTTTTGGAAGTCACACGCTTTTACTGAAGTATATGATGTTCGAATTTCTTATAAAATATCAGACAAGCAAAAGCTCTCATTGGTTTGTAACAATTTATTAAATACTACTTATTCATTAAGACCACTAAAAGTAGAATCACCAAGAACAACTGCTATTCAATATGTTTTAACGTTTTAATAATATAAGTTTGACTGTAATCAACTCATTTTTTTCTTAAATTTCGGTGAATTATCAAAATTTAGTTTTATCAATTTGTAAATGATTTGCTTAATTTGATTATTTTCGTAAAAACAACATGTATGCTACAAATTAGTGCAAATTTATTGGCGTTCAAAGATTTCTTTGATCATTATTTACCAGTGAAAAATCCCGTATTAATTTTATCACTTACCCTTTTAATTATTCTATTTGCGCCATTAATACTTAAACGATTTCGCATTCCAGGAATTATCGGCTTAATTATAGCAGGTGTTATTATTGGTCCTAATACACTTCATATTATTGAAAAATCTACAAGCTTTGAACTTTTCAGTAAAACTGGATTACTTTATATTATGTTTTTAGCTGGTTTAGAAATTGACATGCAAGAGTATAAACAAAATAGGGCGAAGAGTTTAGTTTTTGGAGCCTTAACTTTTTTTATCCCAATTACCATTGGTTATATTGTATGCATCTATGTTTTTGGATTTAGTCTTTGGCCCTCATTGTTACTGGCAAGTATGTTTAGCACGCATACCCTGCTCAGTTACCCAATTGTAAGTAATATGGGCATCGTTAAAAACAGAGCTGTACAAGTTTCTTTTGGAGGAACAATTATTACAGACAGTGCGGTTTTAATTTTACTTGGCGTAATAACAAATGTTGTTGGAGGCGAAATAAATACAATGTTTTGGATTCGATTAGTTTTCTCATTAGGCTTATTGGGTTTTGCAGTATTATACATATTACCAAAAATTAGCAGATGGTTTTTTAGAAATATTGAAGGGCAAGGAAGTTCTCAATATATTTATGTATTAGCCGTCGTTTTCATTTCAGGTTTCTTTTCCGAACTAGCAGGTGTTGAACCAATTATTGGTGCATTTTTAGCGGGTCTAGCTCTAAATAGAGTTATTCCTCACAATTCAATTTTAATGAATCGTGTTATATTTATTGGAAACACAATTTTCATTCCTTTCTTTTTAATAAGTGCAGGTATGTTAGTTGACTTTAGTTTATTTTTTAAAGGAACTAACGCACTTGTTTTTGCAGGCATCTTAAGCATAGTGGCAATAGGTACAAAATGGTTAGCTGCACAAGCAACTGGATTTATTTATAAATATACAAAGTATGAAAAACGTGTCATGTTTGGACTAAGCGCTTCTCATGCCGCTGCTACCTTAGCCGTTATTAAAGTTGGTTATGACATTGGGTTGTTTGATCAAAATGTAATTAATGGAACGATTATTTTAATTTTAATTACTTGCATGGTTAGTTCGTTCGTAACAGAAAGGGCCGCCCGAAATATTGCAATTGACGATACAGAAACTTCTAAAAAAATTATAGATAGAACGGAACGTATTTTGATACCTGTTAGTAACCCTGAAAATATTGCAAGGTTGATTGATTTATCTCTCATGATAAAAGATCCAAAATCACACGAACCAATTTATCCATTATCAATTGTAGAAGATACAGCTGAAGCTGACGAAAAAATAAATGTTGTAAAAAAAGTAATTGATAGCGTTGTTGAACAAATTTCTTCTGGGGACAAAAAAGTTCAAGTACTGAAAAAGGTTGATTTGAGTATTGTTGATGGAATAGCTAGAACTGCAAAGGCATATAATATTTCAGATATTTTAATTAGTTGGAAAGCACAACAAGGCTCTGGAAATTTAATTTTCGGAAGCATTGCTGATAATTTATTAGTGAAAACGAAACAATCAATTATTATTTCAAAAATAATTCAGCCATTAAACACTTACAATAAAGTTATAGTAGTACTTTCTCCAAACGCAGAACTTGAAAGTGGATTTAATTTAGTTGCAAAAAAAATAAATTCAATATTGAAACAAGTTGGCTCGAGTTCTACTGTTTATGGTCAACAAAAAACTATTGAGGCATTTGTGAAATTAGCAAATGATAAAAAGCGTGAGTTTTATAATTATTTAATTGTAAACAGTTTTGATGATAGTGACATAATTGATGCTGTAAAACCAGATGATTTATATATATTTTTAAGTAGTAGAAAGCAAACTGTTTCGTTTGATTTTCATGTTGATAATATGCCTAAAGCTTTAAACAAAAACAGTGAATTTACTAGCTTCATTTTATTTTATCCTGAATCATTAAAATCATTAAGTGATTCTCAAATTACTGAAATGACCGTTCCTGCTATCCAAGAACAGATTGATAAAGTAATACAATTAAAAGATAAAATAAAAGGTGTTTTTAAAAAGTAATTTGTTTTATAAATACCAATTCTAATCCTTTTAAATCTCTATAAGAAGGTGGATTTAAAGAATTACCTATTTCAACTTTATAATTGTAGCTTAATAGATTCGCAATTGGATAATCCAAATTATAGGTTGTAATTCCATTTGTTTTTGGCTTAAGAATAAATATTTCCTTATTAAAATAATCGTCATCATACAGTTCAACCAAATAAGCAACCACATCATTTTTTAAAAAATATTTTT